>NZ_CP016397.1:540000-843333 GCF_002240035.1 Legionella clemsonensis
TTAAAGAAAGCGTAATAGCTCACTGGTCGAGTCGGCCTGCGCGGAAGATGTAACGGGGCTAAAACTATACACCGAAGCTGCGGATGTGCACTTTAGTGCACGTGGTAGGGGAGCGTTCTGTAGGCTGAAGAAGGTAGATTGAGAAGTCTGCTGGAGGTATCAGAAGTGCGAATGCTGACATGAGTAACGATAAAGAGGGTGAAAAACCCTCTCGCCGGAAGTCCCAGGTTTCCTGCACGACGTTAATCGGAGCAGGGTGAGTCGGCCCCTAAGGCGAGGCTGAAGAGCGTAGTCGATGGGAACCAGGTTAATATTCCTGGACTTTCTATAAGTGGTGAAGTGGGGACGAAGAAGGCTAGGTGAGCCGGGCGTTGGTAGTCCCGGTACTGGCATGTAGGCGGAGAGACTTGGCAAATCCGGTCTCTTGATAACGCTAAGGTGCACAGTGGTCCTGACCCTACGGGGTGCAGGGAAGTCATTGATGCCAAGCTTCCAGGAAAAGCTGCTAGCCATAACTTATAGAGAACCGTACCGCAAACCGACACAGGTGGACAAGTAGAGCATACTAAGGCGCTTGAGAGAACTCGGGTGAAGGAACTAGGCAAAATGGTACCGTAACTTCGGGAGAAGGTACGCCCTTGCTGGTTAGTTTCCTTGCGAAACGAAGCTGGTGAGGGCCGCAGAGACCAGGTGGCTGCGACTGTTTATTAAAAACACAGCACTCTGCAAATTCGAAAGAAGACGTATAGGGTGTGACGCCTGCCCGGTGCCGGAAGGTTAATTGATGCTGTTAGGAGAAATCCGAAGCGGTTGATCGAAGCCCCGGTAAACGGCGGCCGTAACTATAACGGTCCTAAGGTAGCGAAATTCCTTGTCGGGTAAGTTCCGACCTGCACGAATGGCGTAACGATGGCCACGCTGTCTCCACCCGAGACTCAGTGAAATTGAAATCGCTGTGAAGATGCAGTGTACCCGCGGCTAGACGGAAAGACCCCGTGAACCTTTACTACAGCTTTGCACTGGACTTTGATGATAACTGTGTAGGATAGGTGGGAGGCTATGAAGTGCGGACGCCAGTTCGCATGGAGCCGACCTTGAAATACCACCCTGTTATTATTGAGGTTCTAACTTGGACCAGTAAACCTGGTTGAGGACAGTGTATGGTGGGTAGTTTGACTGGGGCGGTCTCCTCCCAAAGAGTAACGGAGGAGCACAAAGGTACCCTCGGTACGGTCGGACATCGTACCAAGAGTGTAAAGGCAAAAGGGTGCTTGACTGCGAGAGTGACGGCTCGAGCAGGTACGAAAGTAGGTCTTAGTGATCCGGTGGTTCTGAATGGAAGGGCCATCGCTCAACGGATAAAAGGTACTCCGGGGATAACAGGCTGATACCGCCCAAGAGTTCATATCGACGGCGGTGTTTGGCACCTCGATGTCGGCTCATCACATCCTGGGGCTGAAGCAGGTCCCAAGGGTATGGCTGTTCGCCATTTAAAGTGGTACGCGAGCTGGGTTTAGAACGTCGTGAGACAGTTCGGTCCCTATCTGCCGTGGGCGTAGGAAAATTGAGAGGAGCTGCTCCTAGTACGAGAGGACCGGAGTGGACGAACCTCTGGTGTACCGGTTGTAACGCCAGTTGCATTGCCGGGTAGCTAAGTTCGGACGGGATAACCGCTGAAAGCATCTAAGCGGGAAGCCTCCCTCAAGATGAGTTTTCCCATGAAGCCCGTTGAAGACTACGACGTTGATAGGCGAGGTGTGGAAGCGCAGTAATGTGTGAAGCTAACTCGTACTAATTGGCTGATTGTCTTGACCATATAACCTGAATTGCTTCAGGGTATGGCAACAAACGATTAAACGAGTCAACCTTGTGTTGCCCTTAACTTCTTTACCAGCCTGCTGGCAAGACAGAGAATAAAACAATCCTGTCCACCCAGCTGGAAAACCAGTTTTCCTGGCGACTATAGCGGTTTGGAACCACCTGATTCCATCTCGAACTCAGAAGTGAAACAGACCAGCGCCGATGATAGTGTGAGGCTTCCTCATGCGAAAGTAGGTCATCGCCAGGGTTTTATTCCAAAGCGGCCTCGTGCCGCTTTTTTTTTACCTACCTTACCTTGATTCGTAGATTGAGTCGTTTTCGACTCAACACTAAAGAGGCGAATAAATTTTTATTGGTTCGAAAAGGCCTAACAAATTCTTGCTGCTTCCCTTTTTATGAAGAATTAGAATAAGAACCATTCGCAATGCTGAAATTTATGGTATGCTTACGATTTTTCGGATGTTCGCTAAAGTCGAAAGATTCCTCTCGTAAGTGTAAAACAAATACAGTAAAATTACTTATCATTACAAGGAAGTAGAGCAGTATGTTAGTTAGTCAAGTTTATAAATTTATCAATGCTTTAACGGACATTGAACATAATTTAGGACCTCATGACCAAGAATTACTGCATGCTTTTAAAGAAAAATATCCTCTTTCTAATTCCGAGACAGAAGCAAATTTAACAGAAAACGCTGATTTGGCACTTAATGGAGAAGAACTTCAGTGGATTCAAGAAGTGTTTGCTAAACGCTGGACTCATATAGCGGATACCTCAGAAGATTATACCTTTGATCCCAGAGGTAATAACATTCCCTGGATTACGTTCGCCAGAGAATTGGGGAAAGTATGCAAAAAGCCTTATCTAATGGTATTAATGCCAAAACTTGAATCGATTGATCCAGAAAAATTTCTGCGTCTAGAGGATGATCAAGATCCTCGATCTATTTATCTTTCAAATGATGATAAAACTTGGCATAGAGTTAAGGGACTGCTTGAGCGATTGCAGCAACCATCCGCTGTATTTTCAACGTTTGATGTAAAAAAAATTTTGCCAAGAGCATTAACTTTAAAAGAAATGTTTAGAATTCGTTCAAAAAAAGGAGATGAATTAGCCAAAGAAATTGACAATGAAACCTATGCCAATCTTTGGGATTACATTATGCGACGTTTCGCACCTACCTGGCAGCAAAAGGGGAAATGTCCAGAACACTTATTGCCTGATTTGCTTGAAGTGGTCGAATGCTATTTCAATGCAAAGGCAATGAATCAAAATTTGAAAGTATTCCATCAAAAATTAAAGAATTTTACTAAAGATTTGGAAGCATGTCCTTTAGAAGATATTAATCATTTTTATGGTATTGAGATCTTTGGTAGAGAACATAATCACTATCTTGTCAACATTTTACTTGATTGTTTTAATGAAACACCAGACCTTGAAGAAAAATTGGCAGATGTAGCCAGATGGATTTGTCGCTTTGATCCCACCTTGGTAAGTAAATGTGAGAATTTACTTCCTGTCTATAAAATATTGAAGGTGGGAGAATACTTTGACTTAACTCATTTACGGCAATTAATAAATAAACTGGATTCAAATGCTGCAGAAATTAAACCTAAGATACATGATTTCCTGGAAAAGATTCCTGCTACAGGAGAAATTTCTAAAGAGATTATTACTGAAATAAAAAAACTTTATGCATTTCGTTGGCAAATTATTAAAGATAGCCCTCATGATTACTTAAGGAAGCAAAATGAGGAAAACCGCTCCTGGATTAGATTAGCTCAATACCTGGCAGGCGCAGGGTATATTGAAGCAAATTATTATAAGTTATTAATTCCTACTTTAACTGAGGATAGTGATCCTATTTCCAAAGAGATATTGACCAATTTCCCTTTATCTCGATTTATTTTGTCAGAAGATGAGAAAGAATTAATATATTTACCAAATTGTGTAAGCCAACATCAAGCTAATGGTACCTTCTATCATTTTTCAGGAGAACGATTTCGCAAGTTGACTGCCAAGGAAATAGAAAGATTACCTTTTGCAGAATTGCAATTCTATGAATATTACGCCCAAGTTGTTGCTATTGAAGAAGAATGTCTTCCAATAAAAAAATCAACGGTAATGGCCCTAAAAGAATTGGTAAATGGGACTTTAAATCCCTACGCTTTACGCCTTGGTCATAGTATAACCTCAGAGCAAGAACGAATTGCCGAAGAAGCTTATTTTAAATTTTTTGGATTCTTAAATAATCTACCTGAGGATGAATTAGCCAGGCTCTATGCGCATACCGTAATCTGGCGAGGACAGAAAAGAAGCGTTCAAGAAATTCTTGCAGAAGTTCAACTGAACGAAACGCCCGAAGAGGATAAAAATTCTACTATTCAAACTATCAGTTTGTCTGAAGACCAAATGAGGAGTGGAGAAAAACTCGAGGAAAAAAATTCGACCACGCATCAAAAAGAAAATACATCAGCAGAACCGATTGTTGCCAAAGAAGTACCTCTAAAGGAGCGAGAATGTATTGCTTTCGCTGGACAATTTTTTGCGAAACTAGTTGCAGATTATGCTCCTGAGGAAAAATTTAATCAGGCTATTGAGGAAAATGCTTTAGCGGCGCTTGATGACATGCGTTTATGCTCAGCTCAACTTGTTTTTCGTAACTGGGATTTTGTGGATGACAAGGAAGCGACCCGACGTGCATTAACTATACTTGTTTCCTTAATTACCCATAATTTTAGTTGCATTTGGGGTACTGGTTCCTCCTTGCAGTTTTGGGATCAGAAAAAAAATATAATTACGGCAACCGGTAAAGAGCTTTTTAAAGCACTTGAATATGCACTCGACAACGGAGATTTCAGTAAAATTCGTTTTACTTATACCTATACAATGCGCAATATTGTTAAACGGGCGTTGGAGCAGAATGATTTTATAAGGAAATATATTCGCTATAAAGATACTTTAGATTGGTTGGAATCAATTAAAGATGAATCAATGTTTGAACCTAGAAATCAAGTATGCTTTGAGCCGGAATTGTTATTGTCGGTGCTTACGTCTTTGACTGAAAGGTGCAATGCAAAAACTAGCATGCTTATCGAAAATTTTCTGGATGAACTGATCAAAACACGAATACAACCTGAAAATCAATATCAGCAATGGGTTCGCATTAATGTAGAATTTAATAAATTGCTAAATAATAAAGCATTACCTCCAAAAGCCCGTCATCTAATACTTCAAGAATTAAGAAAAAGAAAAATCTCGGATCATGATAATGATTTAAATGAGAAAGTCGTTCATTTTATTACACGACGATTAGCCAGAGTCTCTATCTCTTCTACAAACCAATATGGTATGTTTAATACTACTCCAGGAAAATTTGGTGCCCAGTATAACGAGACAAAAAAACGTCTGGAGCAATATATTTCCTCTTTAGAATTAAGCTCGAAAAAGGAAATAACCATTTCCGAGCTCATTTCACAATTTAAAATAGGGATTAAGGGAATAGTTAATAGCCACAATATTGCTATGACCCAGTATTTAGAATCGTTAACTCAATCCATTCCATTACAGCATGTTGGAGACGATATTGTACAAATGGAACCTATTTCCCTAAAAGCTTAAGAATTATTTAAAAATTGTTTAGTAATTTTGATAAAATTATCATAGCGTTTTGCCGAAATTTGACCAGATAGCAGTGCTAAAATGATCGCACAACCAGGTGTATCCTGATGATTGCAGTTACGAAATTTACACCGAGTATTAAAAGGTTTAAATTCGCGATAACCTTCAACTATTTCACTTAAAGGCATATGCCATAGACCTAATTCTCGTACACCGGGAGAATCAATCAATGCTCCGCCACTGGGTAGGTGGTATAGACGTGAATTACTTGTGGTGTGACAACCTAATTGGGTGTTTAACGATATCTCAGCAGTTAGAATATTGGCTTCATGAGGTAAAATGCCTGCTATCAATGAAGATTTCCCTACCCCTGACTGGCCAACAAAAATGCTAACCTGATGATTAAGCGTTTTCTTTAGTTGCAGATAAGTTTTCGAATCCTCTTTACTGGTAAGCAATAATGGGTAGCCGAGAGGCTGATAATAGGTCTCTAAATCTTTGCGAATTGTCTCACAGGCCAAATCAATTTTATTAAGAATAATACCCACTTTTAATTTCAAAGACTCTGCCATTATCAGATAGCTGTCAAGTAAAGCCCAGGATAAGTCAGGTTTTGCTGCAACAACAACCATGATTTGTGTAATATTGGCTGCAACAGGTTTAAATTCTCCCCTTTTATCAGGGCGTCCGAGTACTGACTCACGTGGGAAGCGACTTACGATCACCCCTTGGTCAACGCCTTCTGGTTGCCAAATAATACGGTCACCTGCGACTAAAGAATCAATATTTGGACGAATAGAGCAGTGAATGTGATTCCCCGAACTATCTTCAACCTCTGCATGTCGACTAAAGCGAGTAAGTACAAGACCAGGGAAAGAGGTCCCATCAGCTATTTTGCCAGAGCGGTAGTTTGCTTGATTTTTTTCAATACGGGCTGATTGCTGTTTGTTAACTCGCCTTTTACTCATAATTTCAATATAGTCTATAATTGCAAAGGTCAACATTTAGGATTTGTTTTAATTTTATCATAGAAGCTGAATTCTTTTATAATTCCTACTACTAGTTAAATAGAATTTCACCAAACTATTACTTCTAAGGGCGTAGATTTCATGAAAATATATCTGGTAGGAGGCGCAGTTCGAGATAAATTATTGGGCTATCCTGTCAAGGAGCGAGATTGGGTTGTTGTTGGGGCAACGCCTAAGCAGATGCAGGAATTAGGTTATCAACAAGTAGGACGAGATTTTCCTGTATTTTTGCATCCTAAAACGAAAGAAGAATATGCTTTAGCAAGGATGGAACGCAAGTCAGCTCCAGGGTATTACGGCTTCCAATGCGATTTTAATCCTGAGGTTAGTTTGGAAGATGATTTATTACGTCGGGATTTAACCATTAACGCCATAGCTATGGATACTAATGGTCATTTAATTGATCCTTATCATGGTGAGGCTGATTTAAAAGCAAAACTGTTAAGACATGTTTCTCCTGCTTTTATTGAGGATCCTGTTCGAGTTTTGCGCGTTGCTCGCTTTGCTGCACGTTACCATCATTTGGGATTTAAATTAGCGGATGAGACAAGAGCACTGATGTACCTTATGGTAAAACGAGGTGAATTAAACCATCTCGTTGCTGAGCGTGTGTGGCAAGAGTGGTATCGCAGCCTTGAAGAAAAAAATCCAGAGGTATTTATTAAAACTTTAAGGGCTTGTGGAGCTCTTAAGGTTATTTTACCTGAACTGGATGTCCTTTTTGGTGTTCCTAATCATAAAAAATATCATGCTGAAGTAGATAGCGGCGTGCATACATTGATGGTACTTGAAAATGCGGTAAAATTATCGACTGAACCAATAGTACGATTTGCAGCGCTCGTCCATGATTTAGGAAAGGGGGTAACGCCAATGGCAGAGTGGCCGAGACAGGTTCAACATGAAATCAGAGGAGTGGCTATTATCAGAGATTTGTGCACTCGGTTGCGCATCCCGGCTGATTATCGCAAGTTTGCCGAAATGGTATCGCGATTTCATTTAAATATTCACCGCTTTTTTGAACTTAAACCAGGCACAAAAATTAAAATTCTGGAACAAACCGATGCGTTTCGACGCCCCCAGTTATTTGAAAAATTATTACTGGTCTGTGAGGCAGATGCAAAAGGACGAGGGGCAGGAAAAAAAGACTATCCACAGGCTAAAAATTGGCATTATTTATTGAAAGAATGTGCGAAAATATCGCCACAGGTATTTATAGCGCAGGGGTATCAGGGTGAGGCCATAAAACAAGCGTTGCATCAAAAGCGCGTTGCCTGTGCTGAACAATTGGAACCTAACTATGAAAAATAATGATAATTTAGTCTGGATTGATTTAGAGATGACAGGGCTTGATCCAGAAAAAGACAGGATTATTGAAATAGCCACAATAGTTACTGATTCACAATTAACTATTTTAGCTGAAGGACCAGTATTGGCCATTCATCAGGATGAGGCTTTAATCGCCGGTATGGATGAATGGAATACCAAACAACATAATCAATCCGGATTAGTAAAACGAGTTAGAGAATCAACGGTTGATGAGGCGGAGGCACAGCGACAAACTATTGATTTTCTCAAAAGTTATGTGGATAAGGGTAAGTCGCCTATGTGTGGCAACAGTATTTGCCAGGATAGACGATTCTTATATAAATACATGCCTGAATTAGCGGCTTATTTTCATTACCGTAATCTCGATGTTAGTACTCTAAAAGAATTAGTCAAAAGATGGCGGCCGCAGCTTATGAATGGAGTGACTAAGGAATCAAAACATTTAGCGCTGGATGACATTAAAGACTCTATTGTGGAATTAGCTTATTACCGTCAACATTTTATTAATATACCGAGTAGTGAATCATGATTGAACGTGAACAATTAGTATTACCCAATGGTGCTGATAAATTATTGCTTCACTCTTGCTGTGCTCCTTGTTCAGGCGAAGTGATGGAGGCTTTATTGGCTTCAAAAATTAATTTTTCCATATTTTTTTATAATCCTAACATTCACCCTGTACAAGAATACGAAATCAGAAAACAGGAAAACATAGCTTTTGCTAAAAAGCACAATATCCCTTTTATTGATGCTGATTATGATAAGGACAATTGGTTTGCCCGAGTTAGGGGTCTGGAATGGGAGCCTGAGCGCGGCAAGCGTTGTACGGCTTGTTTTGATATGCGATTTGAGCGCACAGCGCTTTATGCGTTTGAGCATGGCTTTACTGTAATCAGCAGTTCCTTAGGAATTTCACGCTGGAAAGATATGAATCAAATTAATGATTCAGGTACACGCGCAGCCAGCCGCTATCCCAATATGATCTATTGGACTTATAATTGGCGTAAAAATGGTGGCGCAGAGCGCATGTATCAAATTGCCAAACGCGAAAATTTTTACAAGCAGGAGTACTGTGGTTGTGTTTATTCATTGCGCGATACCAATCTTTGGCGTAAAAAAAATGAGCGAGAACGCATTAAAATTGGTATGAATTATTACGGTAATGATAAAAATACAGCTCCGTCTTCTGATAATCAGGAGACAGAATGATCTTTCATCAGCCTAACAATGAAGAGCATAATCACCCTCATGCGCATTCTCATCATCATGTGTCGGAATTTAATGGGGCGTTTTTAATTGCAATTATTGCAAATGGTGTATTTGTTATCTGTCAGATTATTTTTGCCTATCTTGCCAACTCTACCAGTTTGTTAGCCGATGCAGTCCATAATTTAGGTGATGTACTTAGCTTGATTTTGGCCTGGATAGCCAATGGTTTATTAAAACGTCTGCCCACCCATCATACCACCTATGGAATGAAGAAAACCTCCATTCTGGCAGCTCTGGCAAACGGTGTCCTGCTGGTATTTACCTGTGGCATTATTGCTACGGAAGCCATGTATAAATTGTTTTCTCCTACCGAAATTCAAGCGGTTTCTGTCATCATTGTTGCCAGTATAGGTATCGTGGTTAATGGCGCAACTGCAGCTTTATTTTTACGCGGTACAGATGATTTGAATATACGAGGTGCTTTTTTACATTTACTCTATGACGCTTTGATTTCAGTCGGTGTGGTGATTGCAGCCGTTATTCTTTATTTCACTAACTGGTTGTGGATTGATCCTATTGTTGGGTTACTGATTGCTGTCATAATTATTAAAGGAACCTGGTCGTTGTTTGCTGATAGTTTCCATTTGATAATCGATGCAGTTCCTCGTGGTATTTCCTGGATGGACGTTCGGGATTCTTTGCAAGCAGAACCTGGGGTTAAGGAAGTTCATGACTTGCACATCTGGGCTTTAAGTACCAAGGAAAATGCGCTCTCGGTGCATCTTTATATGCCAGAAACACCATTAAGTGATGAAGCGAGACAGGTGCTGGTTAAGATGTTGCGTGACAAACATCAAATTCATCACGCAACGATTCAGGTAGAACGTAATTTAACGTTTTGTGAAGATGCTTGTAAGCCCATTCTTAGCTCAATCATTTCATGATAAGAGCGTCTTCTTCACCTTCCTCTACTTGTAATTCTTCTGAGTGTTCCAAGTAAAAATCATTGAGGATTTTTCCATAAAAATCTTTAGTAGACTGTTTTTGACCTCGACGAGGACTGTTTAATGCCTCTTGAGCAAATTGTTGTATATCGTGGTAAAGTTGATAAATCTCTTGTTCATTAGGATCAGCTTTGGCTTCAAAGGTGGTAATCAATTTATAGATTTCAGCCACACGATGGGGAACTCTCTTAAGTTTTCCATCTACCTCAATGTCAACTCCACCACGGAAAAAAGCAAAATTTCCTATCTCCAGCTTACCTACCTCCCACTCAGCAGTGATAATTGAATCTTTAATTTGATTAACTGCTTGTTGGTAGGATTGCTGTCTCTCTTGATAATAGGTATCAGGGAAAGGAGGTGCCTCATCAATACGTTCTCTGAAGTAGCTGGTTAAGGATTTTGCATTACTGACAGCCTGTTGGGTCTTTTTAGCAATTCGTATAGCGAGTTGTGGACTTTTATTTTCTGGGGACTCTAAAATCAAACCGTTAAAAATTTTATTCGCTAAATTGCTTGCTAAATTATTGGCAAATGTTTCATCATATCCATCACCTGCGACCTCGTAAATAGTAGAAAAGATATAAGCGACTTCTTCATCAAATTGATAGTCTTCAGGAAATGCATCTTCCTCATTTTGAATGAAAAGGGGCACGAATTGCTTGTTTTTCTCTTTTTTACGTTCGTTTTGCTTGACTAATTCGGCCAAAATACCCGCTAAAAAATCTGCAGAACCTTCCCGAATGAACTTTGCACCATTGGTGTCGAAGCAAATCTTACTTAGTTTTCTGATTAAGGTCGGAAAATTTTGCCCACGTTGATTAACAATCTCTTTGGCAAGCCTAATTCTTTCCTCTTTATCTAAATTAGATAGTTGGCTGTAAAATGCACTACTTATCTCTTGTTTTAATAGATAAGTCGTTTTATTTTTTGCATGTATGAGTTCTTGAATAGTTGGCATGGAGTGCTCTCATAATAGTCAGCGTGACAACATTATAACCAATATTCCTTGAAAAAGCCACGACCGTTCCGAGATAGAGAAATTATTGCATACAGAGAGCACTATAAATTTGAGTTTGTGAAGTATTCAGTGAATAGTGCCACCTTATAGAGGAGAAACAGGAAATGATTTCGATTGGGCTTATTAGCCCCAATCTTTATCGCCTAGGAAATAATACGGATTGGAGGGAAAACGCGTTGCCCGTTTTCAGTAACAATAAAAAATTGATTAATGTCATAACCCGGTGCTATTTCTCCACCTTCGTAAACATTTATACCCATGGCATCGAGAGTTGCTGTGCTGTTATTTGTTGTTGCGCGAATGGTATTAACACTGGGAGAAAGAGCTAATATACTAGGGCTGGTAAAACCGCCCACTTCATACCCTGATGCAAAAACAGAGCCATTGCCGTTCATATCAATCGCATCAACATTCAAATGAACTCCTTTTACAGAGGCCCTGCCTTCAAAAATAATCATGCCAAATGCCCCAACGATGTTCGAATTTCCGCCAATATTTTCTGCGGTAACTTGAATTTTATCTCTGGCTTCACCAATGGAAGGAGATATATTTAAGTTATAATTAATTAGAGCAGTACTGCGTCTAACTTCTATACCAATAGCGGTACTAAAATTATTTTCTCCTCCTACAGTGTGTGCTTCAACATTGAATGCAGCGGGAACTAATGGATCAATATTGGGATGACGAATCATTTCTTCTGGTAGTCTTTCAGGATACAATAATGACTTTAGTATAGTTGCCTGGCTTTCTACTAGCTGGATTCCTGTAGCGAAAGCTACTTCACCGCCTGAGCTGAAGGTTTTTACATCCAAGCGTTTGTTTTGAATCTCAACATCCTTACTTTGGAATATTACAATTCCTTGTGCGGTAGCAAAATCAGATATATTTTGTGTCGCTTCTACCAAGATATTATTATTTAACAAATGAATATCAGTAGAGCTTTGCACTAAAATACCGATTGGGGCGCCATCAAATATATCTCTGTCTTCTAAAAAAGCTATCACATCGCTACTTTCTATAGTGACATTGTTGGCCCCTTCAATTTCAATGGCAGAACGATATCCAGTTAGATTGCTGTATTGGCCAATCTTCGAATTAGTAATACGGATGTTCGAACCACGGATAATTAAACCGGCTAGATTTTCTCCATTGTTATTGAGTAGGGTGACTGAATCGATCGTATCGTTTCCTGAAAGAATGAGAGACCCTATGATGGTTTCATTCTGTCGCGCTTTGTAATCACCATTGCGACCGTAAATGGATTGTCCTTCGTTCAATGAAAGGGTAGAAAGTAATGCAGTGGTATGCGAGCGCATAGATGAAACGCTATTGAGAGTACCATATGTAGCTGGACCAAGATAAAAATTGGCATTAGGTGAAAAACTATCGATGGCATCGAGAGTTAATTGATTAAAAGAAGTACTGTTACATTTGTTTTCAAAGGTACAATTGCTCAAGCCATTGGCGGCGACAAAAGGAGCGCCACTACTGCTGAAAAACCAAATATTATCACGAGTAAGTACCTGTACACCGGTATTAACGTAAGCCTGTTGGGTTGGAATACCAGCGCCTGTATTCCAGGTCCCCAGATGCCGTGGTATTGGATCCAGTAGGCGTTCATGAATATTGGGTTGCTCGCTTTTGGCAATACCTCCTAACGTGAGGCGAAGTGTCAATAATGCAGTATTTTTTTGGACTCTGTCATAGCTATCACGCACGGAGACGGTAAAATATTGATTAAGAGGCATTTCCACTCCACCAATGATGCCATTGATATCTTGTGCTTCCTTAAAGGAAAAATGATAGCCACCTGCAAACAATCGAAGGTAACTTGTGTCTGGTGGGGTTAAACCGATGACGCCATCAACGCCATTGCCTGTTTCTTCAACTAGATTTATCAAATTATCAAATTCACGATGACCGGAAAAACTTATGTATTGCGTGGTTCCAATTTGTTGGCCTAAGAATGTGCTCTGAATTTTTTGTTTGACGTGGGAAAATAGCCGTTAACATGGACGTCCCATAGATTCGTCATGAATTCTAGCCCGGGGTTAACGACAGAAAAACGCGGCCCCCGATCAACACGGTTAAAATCACCGAAAGTATAGACACCCCATAAGAAAGTATTATTATGAATACCACGATAGCCTGCGCCAATACTTTCCAACGAACCATCATCACTACCAATTTTTCCCAGTCCGTCTACATAGAAGATGCCATCCTGATTCCCATAAAACGGTAACATGGCATCCGCTTCGCCCAGTGTCCTGTCTCCAAAGTAAACCTCACCTAAGGCCCGTGGTATAAAAGGAAAAGGTCTGGGGCTGAAGTCTGCATGTACTGCGGTATTGGCAAGTAAAATAGAAAGACTTAAGAAAGTCAATGGTGGGGCGAAGTAGCGCATAAATCCTTTTAATCAAGCGATTATTTTCACTTAATTTATACTATTTATTGTCGCTATTCAAACGCTACTTTTTTGATTTAGAAACTTTTTTGGTTTTGCTGTCCAGTAAAAAGGTAAGTCCTAATTCCACCAAATAGGCAACAAGGCTCATTGTTTTTATATTTTTTCCTTTTGCTGCCCTGGAGGCTATAACACGTCTTATGATGAGCTGAATTAATTTGAGTCTAATCAAGTTAAGTATGGTTGTGTAAAGCATAGTTGGTTTTCCTAATTTATTAGATAGTAGTTATCCCCTAATAAATTATTATAGAACAAATGAGAGCTATGGATGTGGTTTCCTCTCTCGAGCGAATTGCATCAAAAGAATGTTACCGAAAATAGCAAAAACCTGATTCGTTGCCTCATAAATAATGTTACCGAAGATACAAGGGAGATTGATTATGGGGAAGCTGTCGATGAAAAATACCAATGGCCTGGTACGACAATACTTAAAAAAAGGCTAGCTTTGAAACAGTCACAGAACAACAAACTTATAATAATTATGAATAAACTCAATGATAGACCAAGAAAAACATTAGGCTTTAAGACACCAGCTATGTTATCTTTGTCCGAAACAAATGATGAGAAAAGTGCGGTTGCATTAGCTAGTTGAATTCACCCGATATATAGTACCAGCGTTTCTCATATCTGTTCCTAATGGTTGGGTATAATTATAATTATTTTTATGAGAAATTTTTTTAGATGTTTGCTAAAAGTATTCTTTGTTAAATCAACTCCTTGCTGAGTTTTTATGTGCGCTTTAAAAGCTGTCAACGTAATCTCGGTATAACCAAGATTTGCTGAGCTATTATCAAAAATTTAAGTCGATAAAATGCTACTTCTGCTAATGCTGTTTGCAGCTCTAGTGCAATTTTATGGATGCGCCTTAATTGATTTTTTTAAAGATTATGGTTTGGAATATATGTAAGTCTCGGAATTGTAAATTAATCTCAACAACTAAATATCGATAGAATGTATATATTATATTAATACCCGAACTCTTTAATTCAAGGTGTTGCTCTTTAAAAAAACATCCTAACTCTACAACAATTTGGTGTTTTTCTGCATGCACACCCAATTTTTCAAGTGGCTTTATTAAATTACAAATTTTGAAATTGTGAAGTATCCAATGAATGGTGCCGCCATAGAAAAGAAACAGGAAATAATTTCGATTGGGCTTATTAGCCCAATCTTTATGTGGCCTAGGAAATAATACGGATTGGAGGGAAAATGCGTTTACCATTTTCAGTGACAGTAAAAAACTGACTAACGTCATAACCCGGTGCTATTTCTCCACCTTCATAAACATTTATACCAATAGCATTGAGAGTTGCTGTGCTGTTAATTGTTGTTGCGCGAATAGTATTAACACTGGGAGAAAGAGCTAATATGCTAGGCCGGTAAAACCGCCCACTTCATACCCTGATGCAAAAACAGAGCCATTACCATTAATATCAATAGCGTCAACATTCAAATGAATTCCTTTCACAGAGACTGTACTATTAATGACGAAGAAACCGAAAGCTCCAACGTCATTTGATTCTCCACCAATATTTTCTGCGGTGACTTGAATAGTATCCCTGGCTTCACCAATGGAAGGAGATATACCCAAGTTATAATTAATTGAAGCAGAGCTGCGCTCAGCATATACACCCAAAGCAGTACTACCAAGGCTGTTTACTCCTCCTATACTATGTGCTTCAACATTAAACGCTGCGGGAACCTTTGGATCAATATTAGGATGACGAAGCATTTCTTCCGGGAGTCTTTCAGGAGACAAGGATGACTTAAAGATAGTTACTTGACTATCTTCTAGAAGAATACCTTCAGCGAAAGCCTGTTCACCGCCTGAATTATAAGCATTTACATCTAGACGTCTGTTTTTAATTTCTACATTCTTACTTTGGAATATCACAATTCCTTGTGCAATAGCAGGATCATCTATATTTTGTGTCGCTTCTACCAGAATATTATTATTTAATAAATGAATATTAGTGGAGTTGTGCACGAAAATACCGGAAGGAGTGCCAATAAGTGACTCTTTATTTTCTAAAAAAGCTATCACATCGCTACTTTCTATAGTGATATTGTTGGCCCCTTCAATTTCAATGGCAGAACGATATCCAGTTAGATTGCTGTATTGGCCAATCTTCGAATTAGTAATACGGATGTTCGAACCACGGATAATTAAACCGGCTAGATTTTCTCCATTGTTATTGAGTAGGGTGACTGAATCGATCGTATCGTTTCCTGAAAGAATGAGAGACCCTATGATGGTTTCATTCTGTCGCGCTTTGTAATCACCATTGCGACCGTAAATGGATTGTCCTTCGTTCAATGAAAGGGTAGAAAGTAATGCAGTGGTATGCGAGCGCATAGATGAAACGCTATTGAGAGTACCATATGTAGCTGGACCAAGATAAAAATTGGCATTAGGTGAAAAACTATCGATGGCATCGAGAGTTAATTGATTAAAAGAAGTACTGTTACATTTGTTTTCAAAGGTACAATTGCTCAAGCCATTGGCGGCGACAAAAGGAGCGCCACTACTGCTGAAAAACCAAATATTATCACGAGTAAGTACCTGTACACCGGTATTAACGTAAGCCTGTTGGGTTGGAATACCAGCGCCTGTATTCCAGGTCCCCAGATGCCGTGGTATTGGATCCAGTAGGCGTTCATGAATATTGGGTTGCTCGCTTTTGGCAATACCTCCTAACGTGAGGCGAAGTGTCAATAATGCAGTATTTTTTTGGACTCTGTCATAGCTATCACGCACGGAGACGGTAAAATATTGATTAAGAGGCATTTCCACTCCACCAATGATGCCATTGATATCTTGTGCTTCCTTAAAGGAAAAATGATAGCCACCTGCAAACAATCGAAGGTAACTTGTGTCTGGTGGGGTTAAACCGATGACGCCACAACGCCATTGCCTGTTTCTTCAACTAGATTTATCAAATTATCAAATTCACGATGACCGGAAAAACTTATATATTGCGTGGTTCCAATTTGTTGGCCTAAGAATGTGCTCTGAATTTTTTGTTTTGACGTGGGAAAATAGCCGTTAACATGGACGTCCCATAGATTCGTCATGAATTCTAGCCCGGGGTTAACGACAGAAAAACGCGGCCCCCGATCAACACGGTTAAAATCACCGAAAGTATAGACACCCCATAAGAAAGTATTATTATGAATACCACGATAGCCTGCGCCAATACTTTCCAACGAACCATCATCACTACCAATTTTTCCCAGTCCGTCTACATAGAAGATGCCATCCTGATTCCCATAAAACGGTAACATGGCATCCGCTTCGCCCAGTGTCCTGTCTCCAAAGTAAACCTCACCTAAGGCCCGTGGTATAAAAGGAAAAGGTCTGGGGCTGAAGTCTGCATGTACTGCGGTATTGGCAAGTAAAATAGAAAGACTTAAGAAAGTCAATGGTGGGGCGAAGTAGCGCATAAATCCTTTTAATCAAGCGATTATTTTCACTTAATTTATATACTATTCATTGTCGCTATTCAAACGCTACTTTAAAGATTACCTAGATTACCCCCATTTAATGATAATAATAATCCTTGACGATAAGCCTCGCAAGCCTCTGCTTGATTATTAAGGCATTCAAGTAATTTTCCGAGTTCTGCATAAGTTTCGGAACAGGGGCTAATGCTAATGCTTTTTTCAAAATAATGTCGAGCTTTGCCCCACAAATTATTAGTCATACTCAATCGTCCCAGGCATAGATACAATTCAGCAGAATCGGGATGTTTCTTAACCAGTGATTCGGCAAAAATTAAAGGCTTGTCTCCCAGTTTTAACTGGCCATACAAATTAATTAATTTTTCATTAAATGTTTTTCGCAGAATATGGCGAAGGATTGGTTCAACTTGTGCATCTTGATGTTGCTCTAATAAAGCATTGCAGTAAATGGTTATCAGTTCTGGATCATTGCGCAAGTCTTTCGGTAAGTTAGCTATCAGCTTATTTAAAGGTTCAATTTCAGCGGATTTTGCAAGCTCGGCGATAGCTCCCTGATAAGCTTGGTGACGTAATAAATGAAATGCTTTGTCCGAAAGTACCTGATTTTTTTTTAAAGCGGGCAATAAAGCAATTAATTGCTGCCAGTCTTTCACTTCTTTATAAAGTCGCATTAACAATTTAAGCACATAAGGATGATTAGGGGCTAAGTCTTGCAAATGTCGCAGTGTGGCAAGTGCCTGTTCCCATTGTTTATTCGCCAACTGTAACTGAGCTTGAGTCAGCTCAACTGCGATTTTGGCATCAGGCATGGATTGTTGAGCTTCACGTAGATAATCATCACGTAAATTATGATCGCCCATTTCTTGTGCAGCACGCGCGGCGGTTAAGTAATTTAACAAAGGCGAATCGGTATCAGGGAGAGCTTTAATTAAATAATTCTTAGCTTGAGCCCAATGCCCCTCACTAAATTCAATTAAGCCCTGTTGGGTTTTAGCCTGAGCTTTTTGCATGCGGCGTTTAGTTTGCCAATGACGAAATGCTTCCGGAATGTGGGTAATTTTGCTTACAATTAGCAGAAGTGTATGCAGTAGGAAAAAAGCGAGGATTAACCCTAAAATTGCCACCCATAAATTAGTTTCTATTGTCCAGTGATTAAGGGCAATTAGTAAATAGCCGGGGTCCCGATTTAACTGTACACCTATCCATACTGAAACAAGTAAAACCAAAAAAATTATTATTATACGTATCATTGTGACAGCTCTCCTTCTTTGAGAGCAGGTGTACTCAATTCCCTGCTTTTATTTTCAATTAGCTGATTAAGCAAAGGGAGCGCCTTATCCAGCGTAGGTTTAGCCACGTCTAGCTTTTGTTGTTGTAAAGTTTCTAACTGGTGAATTATAGTTTGTGTTGCTGGCGCTTTTTCGTCAAAGGCGCGTTTAATAGTGTTAATAGATTTCGTTAAGGCTATTTGATAAACCTTAGGATTATTGTGTAATAAAGCCCATTGTGCTTCTGCAAGATTCAGACGAATTACTTCTTCTAACAGGCTTTGTTGCAGTGGAGACAGCAGAGGTTCAATGGCTTCATCGTGACGTCGAATTACAATTAAATCCCCAAGGGAGTTCAAGCTTTGTTGTAAATGTTCACGCCAGGAAGTTTTTTTCTTTGCCTCTGCTTTGTTTTGTGTTTTGCCAAGTGGTTGCTTTAAGGGTAAATTAGACAAATTTCTTTCGGCTGCATCAAGTTGACTAAGTAAACCTGCTATGTCCACTCTAGGTGTGGCTTGTAATTGGGTAATTTCCTGAGCTATTGCTTGTCGAACAGTGAACACAGGCTGTTCAGATAAGCTTGATAATAAAGCATCGGCTTGTTTTAACAGTGCGATGCTGGTTTGCTGATCATTACTCCAATGCGCGTTGATTTGCGCGAGCTCCAGATAATAACGAGCTTTTAATAAATTCCAGTCTTCTCTTTGATACAGACGCTGCTGCATCGCAGTGCGCAATTCTTGATCGATGGCTTGTAGTTGACGCTGTAACTCGGTTTGTGCTTTAGTTAACGTTTCAACGCTGGTAGTAAGCGATTGCGCCTGCATTTGCTGTTGTTTTAAACGGTTGAATTCTGCAGTAAGCGAGTGTGTTTCCTTTTCTGCTTTCATTACAGATTGTTTATTCATATGCAATGAATAGATAGCAAAAATAAGCGCTATTAATGCCAGCAGGACAGCTAAGAGAACAATTCCTAAAGATAACTTAGGCGAATTAATTATTGAAACTGTTTCTGCTTTAGAAGTTGTCGTTTTCCTGGTGTTATCGAGATGAGGTTTTGATGATAACTTTTTAGTCTGTTCCTCTTTGTTATTTGCCATGAACTAATCCTTGATTAAATTGGTGCAAGCGTTGTAAAACAGTTTCAGGGCTACTTACTATAATTTGCTGAATTCCTAATAAAGCAGCAGCTTTTGCCAAGCGGTTACTAATAACCAGGCAAGGTGTGTGACAAAGCCAATCATGAGCTTTTTTGCCAAACATAGTAAAAATATTTTGCATAGCTTGTTGGCTTGTAAATAGTATAATATCCACAGCATTTTCCTGCCATAAGGAATGAAGATACTGCTGATCAAACTCAGGCATAACGCGCTTATAGACATCAATGCTCGTTAAATCAGCGCCTTTGGAAATTAAAGTTTGTGCAATATCTGCTCGTCCGTTCTTTCCTTTAAACAGAAAGAGGGATTTATTAGCGACGTCTTGTAAACAATCCAGTTGGAGCAAGGATTCGCTGGTTGATTCTTGCGGAATAAAATCTACTTTTATGCCATATTGTTCTAAAATTGCTGCTGTGGCATGACCTACGGCAATGACTTTAATTGCCTTTGGCCATTGAATTTTCTGTTTAGTTAAGGTGGCCAATAAATAGGTTACCGCATTGGCACTGATAAAAATGGCAAAGGTTGCGTTATTAAGTTCAGGGAGTGAAAATTCAATGGGTTCAATAGCTAACGCAGGACATTCAATAGCAATACCTCCCGCCTTTACAATGGTATCACTAAGCGATTTCCCTTGTGCCAAGGGACGAGTATTTAGAACCGATAAGCCTTGCAAACAATAATTCATGAGGTTTGACAGAGTAATTTTCCTGCCCCTTTGCTTAATAGTGTTTGGGCACAGTTATCGGCTAAACGCATCGCCTGAGATTGATGGTCTTGCTGGCTATCTTCAATCATGACAGTGCCATCCATATTCATTACTCGAGCTCTCAGTAACAGCTGCTCGTGAGGTTGAGGTTTACAGTAAACAGCAAGAGGAACATGGCAGTTACCTCCTAATAAGGCATTAACATGCCGTTCTGTCTGAACGCAAAGTGCTGAAAGAGGGTCATTTAGAGAGGCAAGAAGTTGGTGCAAGGCAGTGTCCTCAGTACGGCACTCAATGCCAAGTGCACCTTGCCCGCAAGCGGGCAACATTATCTCATCACTTAAAATTTCACAGACGTGCTCTTTCATCCCTAAACGCTCAAGTCCGGCGTAAGCAAGAATGATAGCATCATATTTCCCATTATGTAATTTTTCCAAGCGGGTATTCACGTTGCCACGCAAGGGTTTTACTATTAAATCCGGACGAATAGCCAACAATTGCGACTGACGTCTTAAGCTGGTAGTGCCTATTATGGCTTGCTGCGGTAACTGCTGTAATTTACAATGACTTCGACTGATAAGGGCATCAGCTGGATTATGACGTTTGCCGATGATTGGTAAGCAAAGACCTTGTGGGAAAGTAGCCGGTACATCCTTCATAGAGTGAACAGCAATATCGGCTTGCTTATCAAGAATCGCTTGCTCAAGTTCTTTAACAAAAAGACCTTTACCTCCTACCGCCTGTAATTTATCTTTTTGAAATTTATCGCCTGAAGTCAGCATGGGAACAAGTTCTACTCGTACCGGATGCAATTCTTTAATTTTATCGGCTATAAAATGTGCTTGCCATAAAGCCAGAGGGCTTTTTCTTGTAGCAATACGTAAGGTATCCATCTAGATTTCCATGACTATCATAGTTCATCACATTATTCAGTAAGTGGAGTGATACTTCAATTTGAAATTTATGAAATTCTTTCACACCCATGTAAAATAGTTAAATCAGGATCTATACGAATAGGGAAATGAATAATTTTAAAAAAATAATTAGCTACCTCGATAGTTCGATGCAGCGGAGTTTGTCAAACTCCGCCCACCAACTCATAGCAGTAGGTGCAATTGCCTTTTTTGGATTCCCATTGTTTTATTGGATTTGGGCGGTTTTCTTTCCTCAATACTATGAAACAATTAGTCTACGCCTGGTAGGAAGTTTACTCGGTTTGGGCTTGATGTTAACTCCTTACTGGCCTGCGGTATGTAAACCTTATTTGCCTGGTTATTGGTTTTTAACCATCTTGTATACTCTCTCCTTCTTTTTTGCTTATTCATTTCTAATGAATCAAGCCAGTGATATCTCGGCAATGTCCTTGCTGTGTAGTGTTTTCTTATTAGTCTTATTGGTTGATTTATTCAGTCTTACCGTATTGCTAGCTCTCGGATGGAGTCTTGCACTTATCTGCTATTATTTTACTTCACCTCAGCTTTATTTTGGTAAAGAGCATCTCGAAATGGCAATTGTATTACTCTTTGTTATCATTGCTGGTTCTACAGTTAATTATAAGACCGCCATGCTCCAGCAGCAGCGTTTAGCAGGTATGGCTGCCGCTGCAGGCATGATTGCACATGAGTTACGTACACCGCTGCTAGGTATTAAAAGTGGTGCAAAGGCAATGGCACATTATTTACCTCCTTTGTTTCAAGCTTATTATGTGGCCAAGCATCATGGGTTATTGGATTCTTCAATTCGTGAAACACGATTACAGCAGTTGAAAGTGGTCAGCGAGCGTATTATCAGCGAAATTGATTATGCTAACACTATAATTGACATGTTATTGATAAAGGCAGGGCGTGAAAACTCATTAGAAAACTGTGCGTTAGAAGTCTGCTCGATGGCGGATTGCTTAAAGGAGGCCCTTTCACGTTATCCTTTTAAATCAAATCAAGAGCGTTCTTTAGTAAATTTTCAGGGAGATTTTGTTTTCATTGGCTCAAAACTACTAATGCAGCATGTTCTTTTTAATCTTTTAAAAAATGCTCTGTACGTTATTGCCACAGCACAACGAGGGGAAATTACGATTTGGACAGAAATCGGAGAAAAATACAATACCCTTTATTTTAAAGATTCGGCGAAAGGTATGTCTTCTCAACAACTTTCGAAGTTATTCAATCATTTTTATACGACCACTTTTATGGGCACTGGGTTAGGATTATCGTTCTGTAAATTAGTAATGAGTCGTTTTGGTGGAGATATTCGCTGCGAAGCAGAGGAAGGAAATTATACACAATTTTTACTTTTTTTCCCGGTGATTTAGAGTAGGTTTATTGGTATTTGGGGAAATTTATCACCCATGTTATTTTATACGAATAAATTCGAGGATCTATGTTTTATTTAGAGTCTTTGAGAGTTGCTAGAATCCGCCGTACCACTTAGGTTCGCGGTAATATATTAGATAGCGTGGATGTCCGGACAAGCCGCGGCAAGTAAGCATTTGGCAGGAGCATGAAACCGGCAACGTCAAAAGCTCCTAATAAATTATTTTTAGTATTTATTTAAAGATTGAACTTGAATTAAGAGGATCTACGAGAGCTTTAAGTTTGAGATGGGGTCTGATGATGAGAGTTCATGGAATGTGAGTTGTTATAGTAAGGAACGCTGCTCAGGAGGAGCTATGCAATATTTTTCAATACCTACGTGCTATTTTCCGAGCACGGCGCTGTTTATTGATGACAGCCGTGATTTCTTATTAAACTTTGTTTTGCAGTTAGATGAAGGACTGGCTTACCGCGTATTTGATTCTCCCTTTGATGCTTTGGATTATATTAATAAAAAAGATTGTGAGCTGGTGATGTTAAGCCAGCGTTGTTTAAGTGAGTATACTGAAGCGAACAACTGTCCTCTTACGAATCACACAGTTAACCTTAATTTAAATGTAATTCATACGGAAATTTATAATCCAAAGCGTTTCTCCGAAATCTCGGTAGTGGTTGTTGATTATGCAATGCCCGGGATGGATGGAATAGAGTTTTGCCGCAGAATTGATAATACCAACATTAAAAAAATTCTGCTCACCGGCCAAGCCGATGAGAAAGTGGCGATTGAAGCATTTAATGAAGGATTAATACATCGTTACATCCAAAAAAGCGATCCTCATGTGGCTGAAATAATCACTAAAAGCATTTATGAGTTACAGCTTCAATATTTCCAGCTTATGTCGGATATGGTAGTACGCATGTTATCTGTAACGTCTCCTAGCTGTTTGCATGATAAGAAATTTGCCGACTTCTTCCGGCAACTCCGTCAAGAAAAAAGCATCGTTGAGTATTATTTGGCAGACAATTCAGGCAGTTTCTTGTTGCTGGATGATGATGCAAATGTAAATTTTCTCATTGTTAAAAATGAAGCAGACATGCGATTGCATTATGATTTTGCCTTGGATAATGGGGCCAGTGATGAGATTCTTGATCAACTTGCCAGTGCAGAAAAAATTCCTTGCTTCTGGCAAGCAACAAGCCGATCTCCAGAGTGGAATAATTGGACTTCTTGCTTGGTTCCTGCTCATCGCTTTATATCCCAGGAAACTTATTTCTATGCCTATGTGCCAGGTTCTGCCTTATTTGATGTGCATCAGGATAAAATTGTATCTTACCATCGTCATTTGGAGGAAATTGATGCAGAGGAATTGTTATTGACAACAAGCGAATCCCTCAGTTGAACCACGAGATGATTTTATCCAAGCAGAATAGTAATCAGGGCAAATAAAAAGTTCTCCTGGAGGTATGAAAATTTTTCAGGGGCCTCGGTTAATGATGAATAAAGGAAGATTACGTCTGCTTGTTTTAATAGCTAACAAACAGTTAACTATTCGCAGTAACTCATCGTGTTGATGATTTGAATTTACAGATAAACGAATAAGCGCATTATTTTTAGGCGTTGCGGGTGCACAAAAGACTGCACCATGTATATCAGCTCTTTCAAGTGCATTACGCAACCATATAGTATTGGCTTCTGTACCTGTATGAAGTGGAATAATTTGAGAGTTGCTCCCGCCCAAATAAAAGCCCGCTTGTTCCAAAGACGTTCGCAAAAAAATGGCATTACTATGTAATTTTTCACGGCGCCATTCTTCCTTGGTAATAATGTTAATGGATGCGTTAAAACCCGCTAAATCATGGGGTAAAAGAGTAGAGCTAAATATCGTGGGTAGAGCCGTATAACGAATCAATTCAATTAAATGGCGATTCGCAAGAATTACACCGCCTCGCCCTGATAATGCTTTGGCCAGACTTGCAGTAATAATATCAATTTCATTGGTCAAACCTAAGGCTGCGACTAGTCCACTTCCTTGTGGACCATGCGTTCCTAAGGAATGCGACTCATCAACAATCAACAAGCAATTGTATTTTTTTGCCAGTTTCACATAGTCTTTTATGGGACTAACTGTGCCGGTAGTGCTGTAGACGGAATCGACAGCGATAATGCCAGAACCATATCGTTGCAAGCGCTTTTCGAGGGAAGCGATAGAGTTATGTTGAAACGGAACGGGTTTGGCATTGGCTGCTTTAACCCCTTCCCAAAAAGACATATGGGTATAAATATCTAAATAAACTGGTAAGTGACGAGAAGCCAGAGCCTGAATTAAGCCTATGTTGGCACACCAGCCTGATTGGGCTAATAGACAAGCCGGATAACCTGTAAAATTTGCAAATTGTTGTTCACAGGCGGCAAGTAAACTATCATCGGTTAAAAAAACAGGGGATTGCATTTGACCATTGCCGTAGGTCATCATTGCAGTCACTTGGGCATTGATAAGTTCAGGATGACGGCTAATGTGTAAATAGTCATTACTGGTTAACATCAACGCATTCTCTGCAGGTGTTTTGCCTTTTAAAATGTGCTGCCCTTGCCAGGATTGTTGTACTCTGCCCTCAAAATATTGCTCCATGGCGCGCTGAATGAACGGAGGGAAAGCATGGGCATTTTTAGCAGTGATTTTTGATGCGTGGTTAAACAAATATCCTCTATTATACTCTACCATCAAGTAGTTAATCCTGTGTACGACTGGTATGATCAATCGCTCTTATTTTCGATTACTGTTACATTAATCAAAATAATAGAGCGCTGCGTTTGTTTTGTAAATAGAACAAAATAGCTGGCTGGCTTTTGCAGTTAGAGAACACTTATTTTTTAATACACTACGGGTGATCCTCTGTTGAATATAGAAATATCCCTTGATCTAACTGGAAATACGCATTGCATGTCGGTATGATTTTTAAATCATAAGAAAAAAGGCTAAATCATGCGTCTTAGGGTATTAATATTGGGTTTTGTAATTTCGTTGAGTGTTTCTGCTACTGAGGATTTTGATCGCCAGCAAATTGAACAACGTATTCAACCCATAGGTAAAGTCAGATTACAGGAACAGAAGACAGCCGCTCCAGCTGCTACAATGCAACCCGCAGAAACTGAAACAACGGCTGCAAAACAGGAAGAGCCCGGACAGGCAATTTATGAAAAATACTGCAGCGTTTGTCATCGAGACGGCGTTGCTGGGGCGCCGAAATTTCGTGTTGCTGCGGATTGGAAAGAACGGCTTGCTACTAAAAAATTTGAAGGTTTAACGGCTTCAGCGATTAAGGGAATTAATGCCATGCCTCCTAAGGGAACCTGCATGGAGTGCAGTGACGAAGAGATTAAAGACGCAGTTCAATATATGTTGCCTCAATCATGACAAAATCTAGTTATAAACGCTGGCAAATGTTGCTATTTTTGCTGAGCTTAACCGTGCTGGGAAGCTCTTTTTATTTTCAGTATATCGCAGGTCTTGCTCCTTGCCCTTTATGTTTAATGCAACGGTTATGTGTTTTTTTACTCGTTGTAGTGGGTTTTGTTGGTCTTTTAATCAATTACTTAAAAGCAGGTAAATTATTAGCCGTTTTACAAATTGGAGTGGCCTTGGGCGGGTTATTTTTTGCAGGTCGCCAGTTGTGGTTGCAGTCATTGCCTGGTGATCAAATGCCAGCATGTTTGCCAGAGCTCGATATTCTTGTCCGCTATTTTCCCTGGCGTGATGTATTTCATGCGCTTCTCTGGGGGGCTGGTGATTGTGCTGAAATTTCCTGGAAATGGCTGGGATTAACAATGCCGGGCTGGGCTGCCTTATACTTTTTGTTCATGTCACTGACAGGTGCATGGATTTTTTGGCAATTAAATAGAATAAGGCGGGATGTTTCCTGACATGTCTGGGTGTAAAAAGGCGATAATTTACTGGCAAATAAACAATCACTTGGCTATTATCTCATCCCATATCGTTTTTTGCCAGTCAATTATGACAAATCAGTTTCATTGTGAAGTTTTAAAGCGTCATACTTATACCCAGGCTCGCGTTACTCGTGTTAGTACTCCTCATGGTGATTTTATTACACCCTCCTTCATGCCAGTGGGAACTCGTGCAGGTGTGAACAATATGACACCTCAAGAACTATTACGGGCAGGCAGCCAAATTATTTTAGGTGGAAATACCTATCATATGCTTTGTGCGCCTGGTATGAAGGTTATAGAAGAAGCAGGAGGGATGCATGCTTTTATGGGATGGCATGGGCCGATGCTCACCGATAGTGGTGGATTTCAAGTGTTTAGTTTGTCTAAAAATAAGGAAATTTGTGTCATTGACGAAGAGGGGGCACATTTTAAATTACCGGGCTCTAACCGTTTGATTCATATGACACCAGAAATGTCACTTGAAACACAGAAAATTATTGGGGCCGATATTATTATGGCCTTTGATCAATGCACACCCGATAGCTGCGCACGTGACGAAGTACAACATATTATGACGCGCACTCATCGCTGGCTTAAACAATCAGTAGCCTATCATCAACAATTCCCCACTTCTCGTTACGGAGCGCGGCAGGCACTCTTTGGCATTATTCAAGGCGGAATCTATGAAGATTTACGTCGTGAAAGCGCAGAATTTATTGCCTCTATGGACACTGATGGTCTTGCCATTGGGGGTGAAACAATCGGTTTTAATATGGACACCACGGTAGAGGTTATTCGTTGGATTCGAGAATTTTTGCCAGAGAATAAGCCGCGCTACACGATGGGGGTGGGTATGTCGCCTCAGGATTTACTGGATGTTGTGGCTGAAGGGATTGATATGTTTGATTGCGTTGCACCGACACGTAATGCTCGTCACGGTGCCTTGTATTGTGGTGAAATTGTGAAAAAAGGGCATTGGCTCAAATTTGAAAGTCCTTATGAAAATGAACGTATGCAAATTAAGAAAGCCTGTTTTGCACAAGATCTGCAACCTATCATGGAAAGCTGCTCTTGCTATACTTGTACACATTATTCCCGGGCTTTTTTGTATCATCTGAGCAAGCAGAAGGCCAATTTGTTTACTGCATTGGCAAGTATTCATAATATCCATGTAATGCACGAGGTTTGTGCTAGAATGCGCGACCTAATTATGGCTTAATTTTTAAGAAAGACAGGAGATTTTTAATGATCGTAATTGCCACTTCAAAAGGCGATATTCGCATACAGTTGGATGAAGAAAACACACCAACGACTGCACAAAATTTTCTTAATTATGTGCGCAGCGGTTTCTATAATAATACTATCTTTCATCGCGTCATTGATGGGTTTATGATCCAGGGTGGTGGTTTGACGGCTGATATGACGCAAAAACCTACGGAACCTGCAATAAAGAATGAAGCAAAATTTGCCAAGCCCAATAAACGAGGCACTATTGCCATGGCTAGAACCATGGATCCACACTCAGCCACTTCACAATTTTTTATAAATGTTGCTGACAATGCTTTTCTTAATTTCACTGGTGAACACGCACAAGGTTATGGTTATTGTGTATTTGGAGAAGTCGTTGAGGGTATGGATGTCGTTGATGCTATAGTAAAAGTAAAAACAGGCCAGCGGATGGGCCATGCTGACGTGCCTGTGGAAGAAGTGGTAATTCATGAAATCCGTGAAGTTTAACAGGATTTGTTGACATTTAATGGATGGGTCAACAAGCGTCGAGTAGCGATCGCTATATCCTGCGACTCCTCCTGAATCGTCTACATATCTTGTAAAACCAAGTCCAGCTTTACTTTCCAACGTTTGCGGAATTCAGCTAAAAATACAGGATTCCGCAGACAAGATCTGAGTAATCCGCAAAAAAATTTTATACATTTCTACGTGTGTCACCTGCGATGTCGCTTCCTTAAACTTTTTGAATAGTCAAATTTTGGCATTTCAATGTGATAAATGATGGCTATGACCCGTACAGTAAAAATAGTAACTAAAGTAATCATGACATTAATATTTTTGGGAACATTGAAATGTGCCAGGGCAATAAATAATAAAGCTCCCACCAGTGCAATGGTCGCATAAAGTTCCTTGCGCAAGACGAGAGGAATATCATTACACAAAATGTCTCTTAACATTCCGCCGCAAATTCCTGTAATCATACCGCTTATAATTGCCATACCCGGTGAATATCCATTGGTTAAAACTTTTTGCGCGCCAATAATAACAAAAGCAGATAAGCCCAAGGCATCAAGAATAAGAAAAACTTTCATAATACGGACTAAGGAATGAGCAATAAAGATGGTGACAAAGGCAAAGGCGGACGTATAAAGAATATATTCGGGATGGGCAACCCATGTTAAAGGGTGGGTATCGAAAAGGACGTCCCTGACAGTTCCCCCACCAAGCGCTGCAATACAAGCAATGAGCATGACACCAAAAAAATCCATTTTTTTTCTACCAGCAGCGATGGCACCAGTAATTGCCTCTACACAAATGCCCATGATAAAGAGATAATGTAACAACATAATGGGTGTATTGCTCTAAAAAGGCGCAATCATATCATTGTTTATTGAGTTGGCGAAATAGCTTGATTACGCTAGGCTTATAATAGTGCAATCTCATATTAGTTATAGTAAGAAGGAAGATTAGATGAGTAATGAACATCATGAGCATACATTTCTTGAGGCTGTTGACAATGACACAAGAGCTAATATTCTTCGTTTAGATCAAAAACTTAAAGGATTGCAAGCCGAAATCAGCGCAAAAATTGATGCGATGGGGCTATCAACTGATGAAGCTTCAAATGAACGTAAAAAACAGTTAATTACTCTTTTCGATGAAGTAAAAAAAGCAATTGAAGGAATACAGCGGTTAGTTAATTTAGCGGTTGCGGATGAGTTTTCAGTGAGCGAGTTTAATGAAATAAATCATGATAAAATAGAAGCTCTACGGGAAATGTTTAAAGAAAGTGCTGATAAGATAGCGCTTATTAAAGAAAAATTTTAGAGTTTTACATTGACACCTTTCTGATTGCCTGTGAGTAAACTTTTCATAGTTACCTTGAAAGTAAATCCTTCCAGTTTGTGAAAAAAAGATTAATTAGGTATAATCCAAAGCCGAATAGGAAGTAAGGTAATCAATACATCGCTGCCTTTTCCTATTTTTGAATTATTTATAGTATTCAGTCTTTAAAAGTTTAAAATTTTGGTGCAAACTACAGTGAGCCTTACTGTATTGCTTTAAATAATTTAAGTCCAAACTAACAGAAGGGTCTTTTAATGAAAAAAATAGCAATAGTAATAGGTTGTTTAATACCTCTATTATCGTTCGCTACTACTGTAGAAAGCGACAAGGCCTTGGATACATTTCAAGAGTTATGCGCTAAAGAAAAAGATCCCCTCAAACGCCAAAATTATTGCCATATCCTTGATCAAAAAAACCATTCCCAAGCTATTCTTAGTGATATCAGGCCGGACACAGTGATTGTTTAGGGGGAGCGCGGATACTAACGTTTCACTACCCAGGACCCAGGAATAATACAGGGGGTGACAATTCACTCCCTGTCCTACGTGCCGCAACCTATAGCTTTTATCACTTCACTCTGGGACTTAATTTTATTTTATCAATTATGTTGCTCACTTCTGAAATGGAGCTAATGGAATCTAGAATGATTTTTTTATGTTCGGCAGAAGCAACTTCCCCCGTTAGGTAGACTTGGTCATTTTTTGTTTTTACGTCAATTGTCCATGCGGGAAAATTTCTATCTAAAATCTTTTCACGGATAAGAGTTCCTTTAATTTTTGCTGTGAGTTGAAGATCTTTTAAGGAATCATGACGGCCTATAATGGTTAAGTTATCTACATTTACTGCGGTGACACCTTCGGTTGACTCAACGAGGGTCACTACTTTTTCATAATCTATCTCTGAATCTAACTCACCAAAGAGATAAATGGAGCCATTAGAAACTTTCATTTTAACTTTGTTCATACATTCCCGAGTATTGGCTAAATAGTAGTCTTTAAAGCAGGTTTACTCACCGACAGCAGTTGATAAGAAATTTGTTTCGCACTTGCTGTAACAAAACTAATGGAAGCAATTTGCCAGTTGAATTGTTGATTTTTATTTGCAAAAGCAACTAAGGTCAAACTAATGCAAGCAACTGCAAGGGCAAGTTTTACAGTGATTAATTTATCCATCTTCTCCTCCTTGAGCAATCCCTTAGCCTAATTCCATGGCTTGGTTTTTAAGCATAGACAAGAAAAATTTATTCTTCAAATAAGAAGACATTTTAATTAGGTTCGACAACCTAGCTAATTAAACATTGCTTTGTAGTTACAGCTTTTATATAATCAACGCCTAGTTGCGAGAAAGAACGAATAATAGGCACGTAGCTCAGTGGTAGAGCACCACCTTGACATGGTGGTGGTCGGTGGTTCGATCCCACTCGTGCCTACCAAAATTAAACCCTGCAAGGCAGGGTTTTTTTTTCGCAGTAACAATGAATTCTTTCTATAAAAAATACAGGGCTAGATATCAATAGCTATTGCCACTATGATTAAGAAATTTTTATCTGCCTGAGGGATGGATATAACATGCCAAACATTAAATTGCCGGATGGAAATCTCAAGCATTTTGAACATTCAGTTTCAGTTTATGATGTAGCCCAAAGTATCAGTTCAGGATTGGCCAAAGCTGCACTAGCTGGCAAGGTTAATGGCAAATTGGTAGACACGAGTTACCTTATTCAAGATGACTGTGAGCTGGTTATTATCACAGAAAGACAAGAACCAGAAAGTCTTGAAGTCATACGCCATTCTACGGCTCATTTGTTGGCACAGGCTGTTAAACAATTATTCCCAACTGCTCAGGTGACTATTGGTCCTGTTATTGAGGATGGCTTTTACTACGACTTTGCCTTTGCCAGATCATTCACGCCTGAGGATTTAGAGCAAATAGAGGCTAAAATGTATGAATTGGCTAAGGCAGATTATCCCATCACGCGACGAGAAATGCCTCGAGATGAAGCTATTGCTTATTTTCGTAGCTTAGGGGAAGAGTATAAGGCCAAAATTATTGCCAATATTCCTGAAGGAGAAGTCCTTTCTCTTTATAAACAGGGAGATTTTGAAGATCTTTGTCGGGGACCGCACGTTCCTTCCACGGGGTACTTAAAAGCATTTAAATTAACTAAATTGGCCGGTGCTTATTGGCGTGGTGATTCACGTAATGAAATGCTGCAGCGTATTTATGGCACAGCGTGGCCAGATAAAAAATCGCTCAATAGTTATTTACATCGCATGGAAGAGGCGGAAAAACGTGATCACCGTAAGTTAGGTAAGGCCCTTGATCTCTTTCACTTTCAAGAAATTGCACCAGGAATGGTGTTTTGGCACCCAAAAGGGTGGATTATTTATCAAACTCTTGAGCAATACATGCGTGGCAGACTTGCTGATTTTGGTTATCAGGAAATTAAAACGCCTCAATTGGTTGATAAGGTTTTATGGGAAAAATCCGGTCATTGGGCTAATTTTCGTGAGGAAATGTTTGTTACTGAAACTGAAAATCGTGAATACGCTGTAAAACCAATGAATTGTCCTTGCCATATCCAGATTTTCAATCAGGGGCTAAGAAGTTATCGTGATTTACCCATACGCCTGTCTGAATTTGGTAATTGCCATCGTTGTGAACCCTCAGGTTCTTTGCATGGATTGATGCGTGTGCGCAATATGGTGCAAGATGATGCTCATATTTTTTGTACAGAAGAGCAGATACAATCTGAAGTAGCCATGATGCTTGAGTTGGTACAATCTGTTTATGCTGATTTTGGCTTTACACAGATAAAATATCGCTTGGCTTTGCGTCCTGAGAAACGCGTTGGCGGTGATGCCGTTTGGGATAAGGCGGAAGATGCTTTAAAACATGCTATGCTTGATAGAGGAATTGAATGGGTAGATGCGCCCGGAGAAGGTGCTTTTTACGGACCCAAAATAGAATGCTCTCTTGCAGACAGTCTTGGCCGAATCTGGCAATGTGGGACTATTCAGGTAGATTTTTCTATGCCAGAAAGACTGGAAGCGCAGTATGTGGCTGAAGACGGTAGCCGTAAAACGCCAGTAATGTTACATCGCGCCATCCTTGGCTCATTCGAACGGTTTATGGGAATTTTAATTGAGCATTTTGCCGGTCGTTTTCCCCTATGGTTGGCACCTGTTCAAGCAATGGTTCTGACCATTAGCGAAAAACAGGATAATTTTGCTCAAAAGATAACGCAAATTTTGCAAAAGCAAGGTATTCGTGCAAATTTCGACTTGAGAAATGAAAAAATTGGCTTTAAAATTCGCGAGCATACTTTGCAAAAAGTCCCCTATTTACTCATTATAGGCGATAAAGAAGTCGAAAATAATGCAGTATCTGTACGCACGCGTGAAGGTGTGGATTTGGGGGTGATGAATATTAATACAATTTGTGATACCTTACAGCGTGAAATAGCAGCAAAGGTGTTTAACCATTTGGAGGATTGAACTATTAGTGCATCAAATAAGCGTGATAGCGATCGCGCGCGAGTTAATGAACAGATCAATGTACCTGAGGTACGCTTAATTGATGTCGATGGCAATCAGGTGGGAATTGTATCAACGCGAGAAGCTTTACGAGCAGCAGAAGAAGGTGGCTATGATTTGGTTGAAATCTCACCAACTGCCAAGCCTCCTGTTTGCCGTATTATGGATTATGGTAAATTTCTCTTTGAATTGAGTAAAAAACAAGCGGAAGCCAAGAAAAAGCAGAAGCAAATTCAAGTCAAAGAGCTAAAATTCCGTCCCACGACGGAAACTGGAGATTATCAGGTCAAGCTACGCAACCTGATTCGTTTCCTTAATCATGGTGACAAAGTCAAAGTAACGTTACGCTTTCGTGGTCGAGAAATGGCTCATCAAGAAATTGGTATGAAACTCATGGAACGCTTACTGCAAGACACAGCAGAGCACGCTGTTGTTGAACAACAAGCCAAACGTGAGGGTCGTCAATTATTGATGGTATTGGCACCTAAGAAGAAATAGGTTCTTTTCAATCATTGCGAATGGCGTTGAATCGAAAGAGAGCCTGAGAGTAGTTGTGAGTATTGGATTAAACCAATAGATAGCTACATTTTTTATAAGTAGCAGAACAAATGCGGAGTATTATGTTATGCCTAAATTAAAGTCACATCGTGGCGCCCAAAAGCGCTTTCGTAAGACAGCAAGTGGATCTGTCAAGCGCCGTGGTGCTTATAGAAACCATATCCTCACTAAAAAATCAACCAAGCAAAAGCGCCATCTTCGAGTTGGTGCCAGTAGGTTGAAAGAATGTGATGCACGTTTAGCTAAACGTATGTTGCACGGTAGTTAAGGGGAGGATAAGAAATGCCAAGAGTTAAACGTGGTGTGACTGCTAAAGCACGTCATAAGAAAATTTTAGATCAAGCCAAAGGTTATTACGGTGCCCGTAGTCGTACCTATCGCGTTGCCAAACAAGCAGTGATTAAAGCTGGTCAATATGCTTATCGTGACCGCCGTCAGAAAAAGCGCCAGTTTCGCGCCTTATGGATTACCCGTATCAATGCGCAGGCCCGTGAGTGTGGTTTGTCTTACAGTCGCTTAATTGCTGGTTTGAAAAAAGCCGCCATTGAGTTGGATCGTAAAGTACTGGCTGATATGGCTGTATATGATAAGTCCGCTTTTGCAGCAATCGCTGAAAAAGCAAAAGCAGCACTTGCATAACGAGTAAATATCGTGATAACTAAGAGCTTTGCAAACCATTGCTAAAAACTGCTGGTAACGCTAGTTAAGTTTCAATAATTAGCCCAGTTAAGTGAAACAATGGTTTGTAGCAGCTCAACAAGGAGGCTGTAGCCTCCTTTTTTACATGTAGGTTTTTAATCATGCAAGATATCATTCTGTTACAGCAACAAGCAGCTGATGCGATTGCTAAAGCGCAAGAAATTTCTGCATTAGAAGCAATCCGGGTGGATTATTTAGGGAAAAAAGGCCAGCTTACTGAAATTCTTAAAAGTTTGGCAAATTTATCAGCTGAAGAAAAACCCAAAGTAGGACAACTGGTCAATCAAGCTAAGCGAGAGATAAGTGCGCTTATTGAAGAAAAAATGTTACAGCTTAAAGAAGTGCAACTACAGAAGAAACTGGATGCTGAAAGGATTGATGTCACTTTACCGGGTCGAGATGCTAAAAGTGGCTCTTTGCATCCTGTTACCCAAGTTAAACAAAAAATTACTGATTATTTTACGCGGCTGGGCTTTGATATTGTGACAGGACCTGAGATTGAAACCGAGTTTTATAATTTTGAAGCTTTAAATATTCCAGAGCACCATCCAGCTCGAGCAATGCATGATACTTTTTATTTCGGTGATGGCCATTTACTGCGTACTCACACATCTCCGGTACAAATTAGAGTGATGGAAAACCGTACTCCACCCTTGCGATTGATTGCTCCTGGACGCGTTTATCGTTGTGACTCAGATGTAACTCATACCCCAATGTTTCATCAAGTAGAAGGGTTGTTAATTGATAAACAAGCAACACTTTCTGACTTAAAGGGTTTATTGCAGGATTTTTTTGCCAACTTTTTTGGTCGCAATCTAGCTTTGCGTTTTAGACCCTCATACTTCCCATTCACCGAGCCCTCGGCTGAGGTGGATATTGAATGTACTCAATGCTCTGGTAAAGGCTGCCGCTCCTGTAAATTTACTGGATGGTTAGAGGTATTAGGTTGCGGCATGGTTCATCCCAATGTATTAAAAGCGGTTAATATCTCTGCTGAAGACTATCAAGGGTGGGCTTTTGGTATGGGAATGGATAGACTAGCAATGCTTTACTTTGGCATTGATGATTTACGGATGATGTTTGAAAATGAAGTAACCTTTTTAAAACAATTTTAATTTGTCTTCTAACCCGTACAACCATTGCTAGTTAAGCAAGAGTTAAGTCAGGCAAGAGCGTAATCCAGTTGTCATGCAGCAGTAGCTGAAGGGTAGAAAGTAATAGGTCTTTAAGACCAGTATTAGACGGATATTTACAATGAAAGTTAGTGAATTATGGTTACGTGAATGGGTAAACCCTTCTTTAGATAAGCAGCAGTTGGCTGCACTCTTAACCATGGCAGGTTTAGAAGTAGACGCAATTAACCCTGTTGCAGGTGAATTTAATGGGGTTGTGGTCGGACAAGTGATAAGCACTAAAGCGCATCCTCAGGCAGATAAATTAACTGTATGTGAAGTGAATGCAGGAGCTGGTCAACCCTTAAAAGTAGTTTGCGGAGCTTCAAATGTGCGTGCAGGGTTAAAAGTAGCGCTAGCGCAAATTGGAGCGCATTTACCTGATGATTTAGTAATAAAAGAATCTGTACTTCGCGGTGAATTATCCCAAGGGATGTTGTGCTCGGCCACTGAATTGGGACTATCAGAACAATCTGAAGGAATTTTGGAGCTTGGTGACGATGCGCCTGTAGGGACAGATTTAAGAACCTATCTTAGCCTAAATGATTGGGTATTTGACATTGACTTAACGCCTAACAGGGCTGATTGTTTTAGTGTGTTAGGAGTAGCGCGTGAAGTAGCAGCATTAACACAGATGCCTCTTAAAGCAAGGCCTAAGGAAATTGTACAACCTGCAACAGATGAAACACTCGCCATTAAATTACAAGCCACAGAGGCTTGTCCACAATATTTTGGTCGTGTAATTCGCAATATTAATCCACAGGCATTGACGCCTGTTTGGATGGTTGAGCGTTTGCGACGTGCGGGTATTCGTCCAATACATCCAGTAGTTGATGTGACGAATTATGTCATGCTTGAGCTTGGGCAACCTATGCATGCTTTCGATTTAGAAGCGATACAAGGTGGGATTGTTGTTCGCAGAGCAAAGGCAGGGGAAACTTTAACTTTACTGGATGGACAGGAAGTTAATTTACATGAGCGCGTATTGGTTATTGCTGACAACCAGCATCCCTTGGCAATGGCAGGCATTATGGGGGGGAAAGAGAGTGCAGTGCAGGAACATACCACTGCAGTTTTTCTTGAAAGTGCGTTTTTTAATCCGATAACCATTGCAGGTGTGGCGAGAAACTATGGTCTGTGTACGGACTCCTCTCAGCGATTTGAGCGTGGGGTTGATCCGGGGTTACACCTAATGGCTTTAGAAAAAGCCACAACATTATTACTTAATATTGTTGGCGGAGTAGCGGGGCCTGTATGTTCTGCCTCCAGCCCAGAAGCATTACCACCCCAAACTACCGTATTATTTAACCCGGTAAAAGTTGAGCAAATTACCGGTTTAAGCATTAGCGAAACGGAAATGGCCGCCATGCTTGAGCGTCTGGAAATGGAAGTGGATAGAAACGCTTCCCCCTGGAAAATTAAAGTGCCTTCTCATCGTTTTGATATAAGCCTTGATGTTGATCTAGTGGAAGAAATTGCTCGTTTAAATGGCTACGATAAACTGCCAGGCAGCAAAATGATAGCAGCAGTACAAGCAGGTCGAATAGATCCTGTTGAGGCGCTCGCCTCTCGAATTTCACAATTATTCGTTTCCCGGGGGTATCATGAAACGATTAGCTATAGCTTTGTGGATCCGGAGTTACAAGAAGAGTTATATCCTCAACAATCTAAAATGCAATTGCTCAATCCAATTTCTTCTGAATTATCGCAAATGCGCGCTGGCATGTGGCCGGGGCTAATAGCATCAATGATTTATAATATTCATCGCCAACAAACTGCGATAAAATTTTTTGAGCTGGGGGTGATTTTTGAGCTTAAAAATGAAGTATTACATGAACATCCCTGTATTGCAGGCTTATTAACAGGTGAATATGGCACATTAAATTGGGGTGAAAAGTCGGGGAAATTTGATTTTTTTGATTTGAAAGGTGATCTTCAGGCGCTTTTTGCTCTTTTGCATCTTGATGAGGTTGATTTTCAGGCAGCTGAGCATCCCGCGCTGCATCCTGGCAAGTCAGCCCGAATTAGTATTGCTAATCAGGGAGCAGGATGGTGCGGCGTATTACACCCACGAATTGCAGATGCGCTTGATATTCATGAAGAGGTAATAGTATTTGAGCTACATTTAAATGCATTGTTAAAAGAAATAACACCCCGTTATCAGCAAATCTCTAAATTCCCACAGATTCGCAGAGATTTATCAATGCTGGTAAATAATGAAGTGACTGTCACACAAATTAAAAAAGCAGTGTACGAGATTGTAGGAAGTGAACACCTTAAATCTTTTGATGTATTTGATGTTTATACAGGTGAACATATTCCAGAAGGCAAAAAAAGTTTGGCTATTGCCTTGACTTTGCAGGATGATAAGCGAACGATGATTGATACAGAGATCAATGCAATAATCAGTGCTATAATCAAAAAACTGAATGAAGAATTTGCCATTATATTGAGGGACTAATCGTGAATGCACTAAGTAAAGCAATGATTGCGGAAACTTTATGTAGTGAATTGGGGCTCGGTAAATCGGATGCCAGAGATATGGTAGAGCAGTTTTTTGAAACCTTAAAGGATGCTTTAGAAAACGGTCAGAATGTCAAATTATCGGGGTTTGGTAATTTTACTTTACGCGACAAACCTCAGCGACCGGGAAGAAATCCTAAAACGGGGCAGGCTATTCCCGTAGTGGCAAGACGAGTGGTCACTTTTAAGCCAGGTCTTAAATTAAAAACTAAAATTGAAGAGCGGAGTAAATAGTTCATTGGCTCACTACGTTAAGCATATTTTTTTATGTACCAATCAAAAAATAGCCGGCAAACAATGTTGTGCGAATACGGGTGGTGAACCATTCTTTGAATACATGAAAACTCGCTTGCTGGAGCTCGGTCTGCATGGTCCTGGTAAGATAAGAATAAGTAAATCAGGATGTCTGGGCCGCTGTAGTGAAGGCCCTTGTGTAGTTATTTATCCTGAAGGAGTATGGTATACTTATCAAACTACAGCTGATATTGATGAAATAATAGACAGTCATTTGATAGCAGGTGAGGAAGTAAAACATTTGCTAATCCCTGGTTAATTTGGTTTGGAAATCGCTAAAAACAGACTTAAATACGTTTTCAAGTTGTGTTTTTGGCTTTTCAACTAAAAAAATAGCGAAGAATCTTAAAAGCTTGCAAGAATTTCTAGGATTGCACTTGTAGGATCTTCAGGTTTTGGTTAAAATCGCCCGTCTGATTGAAAGATTACCAATAAAGGCGGTACGGAGTTATTAATGAAAACATTTAGCGCCAAGACACATGAAGTCAAACGCGACTGGTATGTGATCGATGCTAGCGACAAAGTTTTAGGTCGTCTTGCTACTGAAATTGCTCGTCGATTACGTGGCAAGCATAAAGCAGAGTATACACCCCATGTTGATACAGGTGATTATATTATTGTAACGAACGCGGAGAAGGTAACTGTTACCGGCCGTAAATTTAAAGAAAAGATGTATTACCATCACACTGGTTTTCCAGGTGGTATAAAGGCAACATCTTTTGATAAGTTGCAACAAAAGAATCCTGTGCGCATCATAGAACTCGCAGTGAAAGGAATGCTTCCCAAAAATCCTTTAGGTCGAGAAATGTATCGTAAGCTGAAAGTTTATGCTGGTAGTGAGCATCCGCATACTGCTCAGCAACCCAAGCAACTTGAGATTGAGGAATAAGTATTATGGCTGAAAGACAGCAATACTATGGCACTGGCCGTAGAAAAAGTTCAACGGCTAGAGTTTTCTTACGTCCTGGTAAAGGCGAAATTAAAATTAACAATCGCGCTCTGGAAGAATATTTTGGTCGTGAAACATCTTGTATGATTGTGCGTCAACCATTAGAAACAGTTGACGTTATCGGTAAATTTGATATTTACGCCACTGTGATTGGTGGTGGAATTTCTGGCCAAGCAGGTGCTGTGCGTTTAGGCATCGCTCGCGCACTGGTCGCTTATGATGAATCTGATTTGGTTGAGGGTGCTGAGCCTGACCCCAATTCGTTTCGCAGAAAGTTACGTACTCGTGGTTTGCTAACACGCGATTCAAGACGTGTCGAAAGAAAGAAATTTGGTTTGCACAAAGCTCGTCGAGCAACCCAATATTCAAAACGCTAATTTGTTTAGTCCAAAACCCCACAATAGTGGGGTTTTTTATTTCAGCACAAAATAATCCTTTCAATAAAAAATCAGGGCAGAGCATCATTTAAATCATTTTATAGCGTCATCTTAAGTAATTATACATTCCCCCTTTATTTTGCTCAGGCTAATTTCATTTTGCCGACATTTTAGACAAAAAAGGGTTTTGCTCTATCGAAAAGATAGCCTGTCATTTTCAAATGGCTAATTCTTTGTTATAACTGAATTAATTTTCTTGTAAGCTAGCGGAAATGGAACTGAGGGATGAACCAGGATGATACAAAGGTGATTAAAGACAATAATCCCAATCAACAGAATGAGCTGACAGAAGAAGAAATTGATGAACAAAGACGTAAATTTTTACTAACAACGACTGGTATCCTAGGCGGTGTTGGTGTTGCTTGCGCACTTACTCCTTTTATTTCTTCATGGTTACCCAGTGCACAAGCAGAAGCAGCTGGAGCACCCGTACAAGTTGATTTGACTACCTTGGAGCCAGGGCAACAAGTTACAGTAGAGTGGCGGGGCAAACCAGTGTGGATAATAAGACGTACAAAAGAAATGCTGGAAACACTAAAAGGAGCGGAAAATCAACTCCGCGATCCTGAGTCATTAGTAGAACAACAGCCAGTTTATGCCAAAAATCAATATCGTTCGATAAATCCTGAATATCTGGTTCTAGTCGGAATTTGTACTCACTTGGGTTGTTCACCAAAGTATATGCCTGATGTTAATGAGCTTGGACCTCATTGGGTGGGAGGTTTTTACTGTCCATGTCATGGCTCTACTTTTGATTTGGCAGGCAGGGTATTTAAAGGGGTTCCTGCGCCAATTAATTTAGAGGTGCCTCCTTATTATTTTGCAAGTGAACATGTCATTGTGATTGGTGAAGAAAAGAAACAAGGATAATCCAAGATGAATCGATTGATAAATTGGATAGATGCCCGCTTTCCCTTACTCAGTACCTGGAGAGAGCATTTAAGTGAATACTATGCGCCGAAAAATTTTAATTTTTATTATTATTTTGGCTCACTCGCGCTATTAGTCCTGGTTAATCAATTAGTAACCGGATTATGGCTCACGATGTTCTATACGCCTACAGCTGAACAGGCTTTTAATTCCATTGAGTATATTATGCGCGATGTAAATTATGGTTGGCTGCTGCGCTATATGCATTCAACGGGTGCCTCAGCATTTTTTATTGTGATTTATTTACACATGTTTCGAGGGCTTCTTTATGGTTCCTATCAGAAACCACGAGAGCTCATTTGGCTTATAGGAATGGCTATTTTCTTGTTGTTAATGGCGGAAGCTTTTTTTGGTTATTTATTACCTTGGGGACAAATGTCATTTTGGGGAGCACAAGTCATTACTTCCTTGTTTGGCGCTATTCCCTGGGTGGGTGAAAGTGTTGCAACCTGGCTGCGTGGTGATTTCAATGTGGCCAATGCCACGTTACAACGCTTTTTCGCATTGCATGTTGTCGGTGTCCCTCTCTTGCTTTTATTACTTGTATTCTTACATTTGGTGGCACTTCATAGAGTAGGTTCAAACAATCCTCAAGGGATAGACATTAAAAAACAGGTGGATGCCAATGGAAAACCGCTGGATGGTATTCCCTTTCATCCCTATTACACGGTGAAGGATTTTGTAGGTGTTATCGTATTTCTCATTATTTTTTTTGCCATTGTCTTTTTTATTCCGGAAATGGGCGGTTATTTCTTGGAATATGCCAATTTTGTACCAGCAAATCCTATGGTGACACCTGAGCATATTGCACCAGTGTGGTATTTAACACCATTCTATGCCATGTTAAGAGCTATCCCCGATAAGCTTTTGGGAGTAATTGCCATGGGGGCAGCCATCGTAATTTTATTTTTTATTCCCTGGCTGGATAAAAGTCCCGTGCGCTCGATGCGTTATAAAGGGATATATTCAAGAATTGCCTTGGCGGCGTTTATTATTAGTTTCATTATGCTGGGCTATCTTGGCACGGTAATTGTGACGCCTGTGAAGCAAATTTTGGCGCGAATTTTTACCACCATTTATTTTGCATATTTCTTGTTTATGCCCATTTATACGCGTTATGAACATTGTAAACAAGTTCCTGAGAGGATATCCGCATGAGTAAAAGGCATTTATTCTCTTATGTAGTTGGATTGGTGATTGCTACGTTTGTGCAGGCTTCAACCACAGTTGAAATACTTCCTGTCAACGTTGATGTTCGAGATCAGGCGAAATTACAGCGTGGGGCGAAAATCTTTATGAATTATTGCTCTGGTTGCCATGCTTTACGTTATATGCGTTACAATCGTATGGCAGAAGATTTAGGATTAACTACATTTACCGGAGAAATTGATAAAGACCTTTTATTCAATAATCTGGTTTTTACTACTGCCAAAATTCATGATCCTATTCAAATTAGTATGCCTCCAACTGATGCAAGACAATGGTTTGGTATTGTACCTCCAGATTTATCGTTAACAGCAAGAGAACGTGGTCCTGAATGGATTTATACTTATTTGAAAAGTTTCTATGAGGATAAAAAAAGACCCTTTGGCACTAACAATTTATTAGTGCCTGATGTTGCAATGCCCAATATTTTAGAACCTTTAATGGGTAGAATAATTGCGGTGCGGGAAAGTCAAAGTGCAACCTCTCCGGTATCGCATTTAGTTCTGGTGGAGTCAGGGGAAATGACCCTACGACAATTTGATAGTATGCTTGAAGATTTAGTCACTTTCCTGACCTATGTTGCTGAGCCGGTTAAATTAATTCGTTATCGACTGGGAATAATGGTCATTCTGTTTTTATGCGTTTTTTGGGTTGTTGCTTACCAGCTTAAACGAATCTATTGGAAAAAAATCCATTAGGACAATATCGAAATTGCCTTATGAGACGGATAAACGCTAATAATAAATTAATGTCTGCGGTCACGTGTTTATGCACGGTATGTAAAGAGGTATAAAATTGGGTGAGGTTCGCTCAGGCATAAAGCCCCGCAAGTGGGCAAGAGGAAGCAACGCTTGGGTACAAAATTTTTAGATGCGGTTATCGTGGAAAATTATCGGAGTTTATCATTATAAATTTAATTTTGTGGTAAAATAATGCCCTTTGACATACTAAAAGTATGAATTAAACATTGATTGAGGAGTTTGCTGATGGCTATTGTGGCAAAGCGCACGATTATGTCTCTATATTCTGACAGTGATGATATTTATAGTCATCAGGTACGTATAGTTTTGGCTGAAAAAGGTGTAAATGTTGAGATCCTTCATGCCAAACAAGGCGAAGCGCCGAATGATTTGCTAGCAGTTAATCCTTACGGATCGGTTCCTACTCTTTTGGATAGAGAATTAGTTCTCTATGAAGCGCGTATAATCATGGAGTATTTAGACGAGCGTTTCCCTCACCCGCCACTGTTGCCGGTGTATCCGGTGGCACGTGCAGAAGCGCGTAAGATGATGCACCGTATAGAGCAGGATTGGTATTGCTTGTTACAAAATATTAGAGCAGGACAAGAGGTCGAACAGTCCCGTGCTTATCTGCTGGAAAGTCTGGTAAATCTTGAGCCAATTTTTGCAGATAAACCTTATTTCCTTAGCGACGAATTTTCCTTATTGGATTGTGCACTGGCTCCTTTGTTATGGCGTTTGCCGCAATTGGGTATAGAAATTCCAACGAAATCCAAAGGAATACAAGCTTATATGCAACGTCTTTTCAAGCGTGATTCTTTTCAATCAAGCCTGACAGAAGCTGAGAGGCAATTAAGAGCGGCCTAATAATGAAAATGACTTCAAATAAGCCTTATTTAATTCGTGCTATTTATGATTGGATTGTCGACAATGATTTGACTCCTTATATTCTAGTCAATACCAATTTTCCTGGGATTCAAGTGCCACAAGAGTATGTGAACAATGGCCGTATTGTATTGAATATTTCGCCTAAAGCATGCCGTGGATTACATCTTGAGAATGACAGGATTATCTTTACCGCACGTTTTTCGGGGCATAGCATGCAAATTTTTATTGCCCCCGCAGCAGTTCTTGCAATTTATGCCAAGGAAAATGGTCAGGGGATGGAGTTCCCTGATGAGACTCATGAACCTCCACCAGCTACCACAGGTTCAGAGACCAAAGGACGGAAACCTGCATTAACCCTTGTAAAAAAAGAATAAGACTCAAATGCCATTTCTTTTTAAACTCGAGTTATAGCGTTTAAAGTTAATCAATTGAAAATGAATGGTACATGAAGTTTATCAAGGGTTATTGTGAATGGAGCATAAAAAGCTATGACTACTACCAAGAGTTCTTTGTACCAAGTCAAGCAGATTCGTTTATGTGAACAGTCAGCCATGACAGATTTGGGCTTGTCTGAAGATGAACTAATGGAGCGGGCAGGTTTTAGCGCATTTTCTGCATTAACCAAACTTTATCCTGACATTCGCAATATTGCGGTATTTTGTGGAAGTGGAAATAATGCTGGTGATGGCTATATTTTAGCACGCTTAGCTTATGAAAAAGGTTATTCAGTCGTTATTCATCAATATAAAACAGTGGAAGAATTACCTCCTGCAGCCCGCCATGCCGCTTTAACTGCTATTGCTGCCGGTGTTCCCTGTCAGTCGTTAGAGGAAGCCATCGATAGTGAGGTGGAGTTAATTGTGGATGCTTTACTGGGTATCGGTTTACAAGGTATCGTTAAGGGTCCTTTAGTTGCAGCTATCAATCAGATTAATGATAGTAAGCTTCCAGTACTAGCCATTGATATTCCATCAGGATTGAATGCTGATACCGGCGCTGTACTGGGAGTTTGTGTGCGCGCAACCACCACAGTCACTTTTATTGCTCGCAAGCTGGGACTATTTACTCTAGATGGGCCTGATTATTGCGGTAAAATCATTTGTGACAGCCTTGGACTCGATCGCATTTTATCAACCACTCAATCTGCTGTACAAGTTTTGGATGGAAGCTTACGCAATACACTTCTGGTTCCGCGGTTAAAAAATTCTCATAAAGGGCATTATGGCCATGTACTTATCATCGGTGGCGGACATGGCATGCCTGGCTCTGTTTTTCTTACGGCAAACGCTGCATTGCGTGTTGGAGCAGGACTTGTCACTATTGCAACACGTCCGGAGCATGCGAGTCAGGTCTTACCTGCTTTGCCTGAGGCGATGATTTACGGCATAAAAGAAGCAAATGATCTCTCTCCTTTAATAAGTCGAGCCACAATTTGTGTCATTGGTCCAGGATTAGGTGAAGATGAATGGGCCCATGCTTTATTTACTAAAGTCCTTACTTCTCAACTGCCGATGGTGATTGATGCTTCAGCGTTACGTATTTTGGCGACTCATCATCAACAGGATGACAATTGGATTTTAACTCCGCATCCCGGTGAGGCCGGCAGCCTGCTAAATTGTTCTGCTGCTGAGGTTCAGAAAGATCGTTTTGCAGCGGTTAGTGAAATTCAAAGACAATATGGCGGTAATATTATTCTTAAAGGTGTAGGAACTTTAGTTGCTACTGATGAGTCAGAAATCTATTTATGTGCTGCAGGAAATCCGGGTATGGCCAGTGCTGGTATGGGGGATGCTTTAAATGGTGTCATTGCCGGATTGTTTGCTCAGGGATTATCACTTGCTGAAGCAGCTAAATTAGGTGTTTGGCTTCATGCTACAGCAGCGGATACAGCAGCGATTGCAAACGGAGAACGTGGTCTTTTAGCGAGTGATTTAATGTCTTATCTACGTCAGCAGGTCAATGCTGCATCAACGATGGTGAGTGAATGACTAAAACTGATGTAGCTCTTCCGGATGAATATAGCAGCGAACTTCTTGCAGCAAAACTGGCGCAGGAATTAGCGCCACCTTTGATTTTAACGTTTAGCGGAGAAATCGGTGCAGGGAAGACCACTTTCATTCGAGCAATGCTGCGGGCTTTAGGAATCACCACTGCAATTAAAAGTCCAACCTTTTCCCTGATTGAAAGTTATCACTGCAATAAATTTCAGCTACATCATTTTGATCTCTATCGTATTCACGACGAGTCTGAGCTAGAGTATATTGGGTTTAGAGATTATTTTCGTGAAGATTCGGTATGTTGTATTGAATGGCCAGAACAGGCCGGACACTTCTTGAATAAGGTCGATATGAATTTTAGCTTTGCTATCAAAGGTCATGGGCGTTTGCTGTCAATAAAGGCTGCAAGCCCTGTGGGAGAAAAACTGCTGTCTAAACTTGCAGGTAAGGAATGATTAGGCGCCTCTTCGCTTTATTTTTATTAGTGACAAGTTGCTCAATGGTGATGGCTGCAGCAAAATTACTTTCTGTCGAAGTAAAGCCACAAGGAAACAATGGGACTGTACTTTTTACACTGGATAAAGCCGTTGCTCATAAAGTGTTTACGCTTACCAATCCTAATCGGGTGGTGATTGATTTTGAAGAGACGGATCTGGCGGTCAATTTGAATCAAATCAATTTGGGGCACCAATTAATTCGATATATTCGTAGTGGCAGACCGAATCCACGCACACTGCGTTTAGTTTTCGAAGTGAATCAAGTGGTAATGACGCAAACAAAGCCATTACAACGTTCAACGGATCAGCATAGTTTTTCTCTTAATTTAAAAACAGATGGTCAAATTTCTGCGGCAAATAACTCAAAATCTACTGACTATAATCCAGTCCCCCATTATTATGATCCACCTTCTCCTACGTCTCAGAAAGGACAGAAAATAATAAAAAAGGCAGTACCCGTAAAACATGTCCCCAAAAAAACATTGCGTGATGTGATCGTGGTTTTAGATCCTGGTCATGGCGGCAAAGATCCCGGTGCAAGTGGGCCACGAAAAACAGCTGAAAAAAATGTGACATTGGCTATAGCAAAAAGACTGAAACAAATTATCGATAGACAACCTGGTATGAAGGCTGTGTTAACTCGTAATGGTGATTATTATATTGAATTGCGCGAACGGTTAAGAATTGCCAGAAAATATAATGCCGATGTTTTTATTTCAATTCATGCGGATGCGTTTATTAATCAGCAATCAAGTGGTGCTTCTGTATTTGCCTTGTCTCAATCTGGTGCGACCAGTGAAGCTGCCAGATGGCTTGCAGAGAAGGAAAATTATTCAGAGCTAGGAGGAGTTAATTTATCTGAATTGGATGATCAAAGTGGTTTGGTGCGAACGGTTCTTATTGATTTATCTCAAACGGCAACCATTGGTGCTAGTCTTCATATGGGAGAGCGCGTGTTGCGCAATCTGGATAGAATAACCCGCTTACACAATCGTAAAGTGGAGCAGGCACGTTTTATGGTGTTGAAATCACCAGATATTCCATCAATTTTGATTGAGACGGGCTTTATTTCTAATCCACAAGAGGAACGTAATTTGACAAGTCCAGCCTATCAACAGCGATTAACTCAAGCCATTTTTGAAGGATTAAAACGCTATTTTTGGGATTATCCGCCCCATGGAACACGAATAGAAGCTCTGGCTGGGAATAGTAATATTCATTTAGTTCAGCATGGTGAATCATTACCACAAATTGCTTCCAGATATCATGTTTCGGTAGCCGCATTACAAAATGCCAATCATTTGTCTGCAAATCAATTACAAACCGGTCAACGACTTGTTATTCCTACTGTATGAGAATTAAGCAATTACCAACAGCTCTGGCCAATCAAATAGCAGCAGGAGAAGTGATTGAACGTCCAGCGTCAATTGTTAAAGAGTTATTGGAAAATTCTTTCGATGCCAAGGCGACTCTCATTAATATAGAGATTGGTTATGGGGGGTTAAACCAGATAAAAATCAGTGATAACGGTACCGGTATTGTCGCTGATGACTTGCCACTGGCCATCGCGCCACATGCAACCAGCAAAATCAGTCAACCTGAAGATTTATATGCCATCTTAAGTATGGGGTTTCGTGGAGAGGCTCTAGCCAGTATTGCGTCTGTTTCACGCTTAACCATAAGTTCTAAACCGGCAGACCAAACTCATGCAATGAAATTGATTAGTGATAGCCAGCACATTCGACTGGAACCTTGTGCAAGAACTCAGGGAACGACAGTGGATGTGCGAGATGTGTTTTTTAATGTCCCAGTTCGAAAAAAATTTTTGAAAAATGAGCGCAGTGAGTTTCAAGCAATAGAAATGGTTGTTAAACGGTTTGCTTTAAGTGCACCAGACATCACGATTAATCTATCGCATAATCAGAAAAAAATAGTAAGTTTGCCCGCAGCTCATTGTGATCAAAGCAAATTAGGGCGAATCCGTAAAATATTAGGGAAAGCATTCATTGAACAGTCTTACTATATTGATGTTGAGCATGCAGGTATGCGACTTTTGGGCTGGATAGGGAGTGAAACTTACCAACGCAGCCAAAATGATAAACAGTGGATTTATATTAATGCACGGATGGTAAAAGATAAATTGCTTAACCATGCCATTAAACAAGCCTATGAGAACTTGTTGCATCCAGGGCGTTACCCTTCTTGTCTTTTATATTTAACCATTCCTGCTGGGCAAGTGGATGTTAATGTACACCCAACAAAACATGAGGTTCGCTTCCAACAGCCACGGCTTGTGCATGACTTTATTAGTACTCAAATTCAGAGTGTTTTGAATCACTCTAAAGCACCTAAGCAATATGCATTATTAACTGAAAATTACTCGGATACCTGCCAAATTCATGAACCATCTCCTTACCCAACGTCACCAATAACAGGTAGTAATATCAAGGAGGTAATTACTTATGACAATAAATGGATTGACTTGAATAATCATTTTGCACTGGTGTTTTTGCAAGAGGAGCCTCATTTAATTGATGTTGCTTATTTACAACGTCATTGGTTACGAACGTTTTTAACGAAAGAGAATTTGCCACTAAAGAGTCGGCCTTTGCTGGTTCCAGTGAGTCATATTCTTGAAAAGATTAATGTGCAACATTTTGCTGAAATTAAAAATCACCTGGAGCAAATGGGTATTGAAGTGAGTCTTTTAGGGGAAAATACCTTATTTATTAGAAGCTTACCTATAGCCCTCCCGCATTTGGATTTTAAGCAATTGCTAAATGCTATATTTAAAACATACCCTTTTACACAATCGGAACTAATGGAGCTATTGATTCAACATCAAATTTTTGGATTAAGTAGTGCCTCACAGGCAGAAAAAGAAACCTTGATGGCCTATATGCATCGCTTACAGTATGAGAATAATAAAGAACGTGGTGTGTGGCAAAAACAATTGTCAGTAGAACTTTGTAAGGATTTATTAAATGGCTAAGACAATTGTTTGCTTAATGGGGCCAACTGCTTCAGGTAAAACAGCACTTGCTTTTGAGCTGGTGAAAGCTTTTCCGTTTGAAATTATTAGTGTTGACTCAGCCATGATTTATCGAGAAATGAATATTGGCACAGCAAAACCCACTCCTGAAGAACTTAAACGTGCGCCGCATCATTTAATTGATATTTTAGATCCCATTGAAAATTATTCAGCGGCGCAATTTTGTGAAGACACCGTGGAGTTAATTGAGGCTATTTTTCAGCGTGGCAAGCTCCCTTTGCTAGTCGGTGGCACCATGATGTATTTTAATGCACTGCAGCAGGGTTTATCCGTATTGCCTCAGGCGGATGAAGCAGTACGGCTGGAGTTATTGCGGCAAGCCGAGCGACATGGTTGGTCTTATTTACACCAACAGCTAGAGCAGGTTGACCCTCTATCAGCCAAACGAATTCATCCTAATGATACTCAACGCATCCAAAGAGCATTAGAAGTTTACCACCTAACCGGTAAGCCACTTTCTTTTTTTTGGTCAGAGCAGAAAGGGGCAGCAAAGTATCGTTTCATTAATCTAATCTTGTTCCCAGAACAAAGAGCCTGGCTACATGAGCAGATTGCTGCAAGATTCGAGAAAATGTTAAATCAGGATTTTATAGGGGAAGTGGCTCAACTTCTCCAAAAATGGCAATTACCTCCTACTTGTCCCTCCATGCGTTGTGTGGGTTATCGCCAAGTCATTGATTATTTGGCAGGAGATTATAATTATGACACCTTGCGTTATAAAGGGATCGTGGCCACAAGACAGTTGGCTAAAAGACAGTTAACCTGGTTACGCTCATGGTCCAATAGTTTATTTTTTAATTGCCAAAATCCTGCAACGACAAAACGCGAAATCATGGCACTTGTTAAGGAAATCATGGATAATAAGCTTCATAATTTTAAGACCGTATAAGTTTTTTGAGGATTATGATGGCTGAAACCAAAAAAAAACCAGCAAGCACCAAGAAACATTATGTTGTGCATCAACGTGATTTGCCTTTGAGTTGTCCAACCGATGAAATGGAATTATGGAATGCTCATCCAAAAGTTTATCTACCCATTGAAAAAACTGGCTCTGAAGTTTGCCCCTATTGCAGTGCCCATTTTGTTTTAAAAAATGATTAATTCCATTTGTGTCGTGCGTTTATCAGCATTAGGCGATGTACTAATGTTGGTTCCCTTAATTCGTACCTTACAAACCCATTTTCCTAAAGCAGCGATTACCTGGATCATTTCGCGGCCGGCTTATGATTTAGTGGAAGGAATGGATGGGGTTGAATTTATTGTCATTAATAAACCCGATAGCCTTAAAGATTATTGGCAATTTAAAAAGCAATTAAAAGGGCGCTCGTTTGATGTCCTTTTAGCCGCTCAGGCAAGTTTTCGGGCTAATCTTTTATATCCATTAATTCGTGCCTCGCGAAAAATTGGCTATGACCTTTATCGCGCTAAAGATGGGCATAAGTGGTTTATTCATGAAGCCATCAGTGCTGCTAATGGCCATACTTTGGAAGGTTTTTTACAGTTTGCTACTGCGCTAGGAGTAACACAGCATGAGTTACGCTGGAATTTGCCCATTACTCAAGAAGATTTTACATGGGCTCGTGAACATCTGCCTTCCAATGGACCTGTTCTTTTAGTGAATCCTGCAGCCAGTAAACGTGAAAGAAGTTGGCCAGTGGAGAGATATATTGCTGTCATAAAAGAGGCCCAGCAACGCTGGCAAGCCCAGGTAGTTTTGACTGGAGGGCCTGGAAATCTCGATAGAGAATTAGCCGATGAGATATTAAAAAAGGTTCAATGTGTTGATTTGGTAGGTAACACCAGGCCTAAGCAATTATTAGCACTTATTAGTGAAGCGGATGTTTTGTTATGTCCGGATACAGGCCCGTCTCACATGGCTGCTGCTGTAGGAACACCTGTCATTGCCTTACACGCAGTCACCAATTCACAAGTTTCAGGACCCTATACCTTCAGGCACTTAGCTGTGGATTGTTATCCAGAAGCGGTAAAAAACATTCTTAAAAAAGGAAATGCCGAGGATGCCTGGGGGGAAAAAGTTCATGGTATTGAGGCAATGAAATTAATCCAGATTGAAGCGGTATTGGCAAAACTAGAACAGGTAATATTACCCCTTGTTCCTAATCCAATTGATAATTTTGCGAATAATTAACACTTTAAAAGTTGCCTTTATTGAGTAGGTAGATTATTTTTAAATCATAGATAGTATTTCTTGTCCGGCTAACAGAATTCTTTTAGGGGCCAGATTAAGATGTGGTGAGCAAGCTTATTCAGTTAAGAAGCCTGAAATATCTTAAGAGGCGTCCATTTTTGCAAATAGAACCGCGACAAGACTACTATCTAACTCATTTTGTTGTAGCATTGATTCCTCCACTTTTTCCTTTCTGAGAATACGAATAAGTCATTATCTAAGGATTTATTTAGGTTAGGCAAAGGAATAGCTCCGTTTTATGAAATATTACTTATCAATTAAAATCCTTGTGAGTAAATTGTACTATGCTTAGAAAGAGCTTTCTTTGTTATAGGAAAAAATCATGAAAAAGTCTTCGAAAAAATCTTCAAAAGATAAAGCTAGGGAAACCGTAAAAAAAGAGGATTTAAAGAATATTTCTGGTGGTTGTCATCAAGACCCATATAATCGTTATCGAGGAGGAGATGTCCACGATGATAATCGTTATGGACACGACGACGATAATCGTTACCCATATGGTAAGGGTTGAGCAAGTACCACACGACATTATTCATAAGCCTAAATAGCGAAGAGAAAATAATAGTCTCCCTTTTATGAGAGCAAGGTAGCAACTGTCTCTGAGTTAAAAAATTCAAAACAGTTGCTACCTTGCTGTATTAAATCCTTCATCAAACGGATTGAAGCGAATAAAGACGAATAGATGTAGTTAAGACTTGCATCTTACTTCTGTTATTAAGTGCTATCTGGTGGGTGGTGGATTCAGTTGTTGCTACTTCCTCAGCATGTATTTAATTGATATTAGAAGCCGTATGAGTCGCATCGTACTCGAAAATTTAGAGCAGTTAAGAAAGGCATACCTACTAAATGTAAGCCTTGTGAGTAAATTGTACTATGCTTAAAAAGAGCTTTCTTTGTTATAGGAAAAATCATGAAAAAGTCTTCCAAAAAATCTTCAAAAGATAAAGCTAGGGAAACCGTAAAAAAAGAGGATTTAAAGAATATTTCTGGTGGTCATGACTCGTCTGGGATTTCTCGTGATTGGCTTCGGCAAAAGTATAAGGATGAAGCTAGACGTTGGTAGGAGTGGCTTGCTAGGCGATGATAATCTTGAGTAGCGAGGAGAAAAATAATAATCTCTTTTGTAATAGCAAGTAGCAACTTCTCTGAATTAATTAAGACAGTTGCTATCTTGCTGTGTCCGTAAATTAGCATTCACCCTCCGCATTAGATAACCTTAATACATCCTTCATTCTAAAAACCTAAATTGCGATGAGTAAATACTGAATCAGAGCTCTTTAAACTATTAAGGCAAGTTCTTGCTGTGAGATAATTAATTTTTCAAAAAGAGAAGTGAAAACACGATTAGCGGAGAATTAGAGTGACAAAGCGAGGAGAGCATTTCAGTGAACTTTTTTATCATTGGCGCCTTGATAAAGCAAAAAACGAAGAGTCCGTATTACTAACGGTACTTGATATTGATGCTTATCTGCAAACAGTGCTTGATTTAAAAAATATAAAAAATGATTTCCATCATGTTACTTCTCTTAACTATATAGCGCTGAATCGTTATGGAAAAAGAGAGTTTGGTGCTCTAGTGTATTGTAAATTTATAATTCAGGATTATTTTGCATGTGCGGGTGAAGAAGAACAAGTCTTGCTAAATGCCATTATGGAAAATATTGATGGGCTGTATATTCAAGGTCGTGTTGATACACAAACGAAATTAAATTCTCTTATTGCAAGCTGCCATCTTTGGCTTGATAACTACACGCAAAATAGAGTAGACGTCTTTCAAATTAAATCCCTATGTTGTACGTTATATCTTCTCTTGAAAGTATTAGAGATTTTTCTTAAAAATCTTGGTGGTTGGAGTAAACAGTTAGCAAAACCATTTGTTGATCTAAATTCATTAATCCATGCAATAGATAACTTGCTTGCAAAAACAGAAGAGAGATTTAACGCCATTAATACATCAACGTTGCTTGAGGAAAAGTCTATTATTCCCCAAAATTTGGCAGAATTTTTTGATAAAAAATATTTGAAAATTGCCGCAACTAATCCAACTGAGCGTTATGATCTTTTGTTAGAAAAGGTGTCTCTGCTTAAGACGTTAGTGACTGATACTCGTGCAGTAAGTATGACGCTGAAGAAAAGGCATGAGGTTGAAAAGCGAATTCAAAATGCCCAAGCATTGTTAGATTTAATGGAGGATAACGCACGACGCGTTATCGGAAGGAAATATTTTTTAGAGTTAATCGAAGAAAATGATAAATATTTTCAAGACGTAATGAATTGTCTTGATTCAGAGGAAAAAACTGCATTGTTGGAAAAAGTAGAACAGTTAAAAAAACCAACGAGTTCGCAAAAAGTTTATTCATCGGTGCAGTATGGTGTGAGTTATGTTACAGCATTGCCTACCTCAGCGTTTCGCTTGACGGTCCCACAAGATTGGCAGAATTACGTGGTTAGTGTCATTCCCGACACGTTAGATAGTCAATGTAAGGGTGAGTTAAAATTTCTGATTGAAACAGCTTTAAAGAAATTAAAAAAAACACTAGCTGACACAGAAACAGAATTACAAATTCTGGCTGAAAAATTTCCTGCCGACAAAGAACGATATGAGCAATTTATTAAATCTAAAATATCACCTGAAGTCATTGAGCAAATGATAATTTCTAGTGAGGTGATGATGAACAGTCTCGCAATGTATGAAAATCTGCTGAGCTATGCAAATAAGATGCGGGAAATATCTAAGGAAATTTATGCTCTTAATGAAAAAATTGATTGCTTTTTGCAATTGCATAACGGTTTTTGGGTAAAACTTTCTAATTTTTTGGCACGATTTTTTTCAGTTTTTAAAACTGAAACTGCAAAGCTAGTGGGTAAAGTACAAGCCATTCAAAGTGAATTAAATGCTTTAAAGCAAGAATATACAAGTAATTTTAAAAAAGCATGTGACGTTTATTTACAAAAGCAAGGAATCCTTCATCCGCAACTGCATCATTTGTTAACAAAAGAAGCTAAAAGCCTTGGTAGTTTAATCGAAATCCCCAAAAAAGCAGTGATGACCAAGACGACGATGCATGCGTCTTTTTCTCATATAAGACAATGCTTTTTTTATTTAAAAGAAGATGCCGTACAATTGGCAGAAACTAACCGTGTTCCTTTGAGGATATAGTTAATTCAATTAACCAGGGTTAGGAGAATATTTTGGAACCATTATTTTTCTCGGCAGGATTGATTGCACTTGCTGAATTTGGGGATAAAACGCAATTGCTTGCTTTTATATTGGCAACGCGATTTAAGCGTCCATTGCCCATTATACTTGCAATTTTGCTCGCTACATTAGCTAATCATGGACTTGCCGGTGTTATAGGAGTATGGATTACCTCTACACTGAGTCCTCAAAGTCTTCGTTGGATACTGGGTCTTTCCTTCATTGCGATGGCTATTTGGAGTTTAATTCCTGATGATATCGGTACCAATGAGACCAAAATAGCGTCCAAGGTGGGGGTTTTTACAGCTACGTTTGTAAGTTTTTTTTTAGCGGAAATGGGTGATAAAACCCAGGTGGCGACCATTGCTTTAACTGCCCACTATCACACCCCTTTTATGATCATTCTGGGAACAACCTTGGGTATGTTGCTGGCTGATGTCCCTGCAGTTTTTATAGGCGAAAAGCTGGCAGAAAAATTGCCAATGACTCTGATTCGCCTTAGTGCTGCAAGCTTATTTTTATTAATAGCGTTTGTGACACTCATGCAATTTGATAAATTTATTTTTAACTAACAGTGATTTCACGAGCATGATAGCCTTCTAAAATAGACAGTGCTTCCTTTATTTGTTTGTCAGAAGTCACTGTAATCCAAAGTACAAAGCCACCTTTTCTTTCTTGGCGTCTTATTTGTTTGAGTTGACGTTTGCTAATATATTTCGCTAAAAATGCTCCAGCTACAGCCCCAATAACGGCTCCTAAAACGCCATAGAATAGATTGTCTGAAGGAGAACGCACATCACCAATTAAAAAGACACCGATAGTAACGCAGATAAATACCGGAATGGCAAAGGAAAATCCTACGACCCATCCAAAATCATCCCTTAAAAAATGTTCTTTTTTCGGTGGTCTGGCGCTTTCTTGAATTTTATCGGGTTTCACATAAGGTTGGCCATATTTTTCAGCCATTTTTTCGGGTGGTCCTTGTACACTAATATCATGACGTGCTACTGTTTTTTCAGTTAATTTAGCGATAACTCTTTCTAAAACACTTTCACTACTGATAATTGCGCTTATCGTTTTATTAGGTGCATTGACCATGCCTATCTCCTTGTTACCCAGGATTGTTAAAATTTCTTTTGTTGTTTGCTGACTCTCTTTATGCTCTGCCAGTTTTATTGAAAGGCTTTATACTTACATTATAGTCAATGGAGATTAAGCTTAGGGAGCTCATCATGGTTAACTATACAGTAGGACACATGTCTCCGACTGAAGTAGGCTATGCTATAGAGTGGGCAGCCAAAGAGGGATGGAATCCAGGACTGCATGATGCAAGCTGTTTTTATCAAACGGATCCGCAAGGGTTTTTTGTTGGAAAATTGGATGGCAAAATTATTGCTATTGGTTCAGCCGTCATTTATGACGAACATTTTGCCTTTTGTGGTTTTTACATTGTGGATAAAGCATTTCGCGGGAAAGGGTACGGCTTGGCATTAACCAAGGCTCGTTTGGCCTATATTGGAGACCGTAATGCTGGTTTGGACGGTGTGATTAATATGACCGATAAATATGCCAACCTTGGTTATAAAATTGCCCATACCAACAGCCGCTATACGGGAATTTCTTATTCTTCACTTGAGAAACATAATCCTGCGATCGTTCCATTGGCAGCAGTTGATTTTGCTCAGCTACTTGCCTATGACCGCTTGCATTTCCCCGCTTTGCGTGCCACTTTTTTAAAATGCTGGATTAACCAACCAGAAGGCGCAAGCCTTGGCTATGTTAGTTCTGGCAGGCTTTTAGGTTATGGGGTCATAAGGGCATGTCGAAGCGGTTTTAAAGTCGGGCCGCTGTTTGCTGATTCACCAGAAATTGCAGAAGAATTATTTTTAAACTTAGTCTTTCATGCGCAGGGTAAAGCATTTTATTTGGATATTCCTGAAAATAATCCTCATGCTAAAGCCTTAGTGAAACGCTATCAATTAAACAAAGTATTCGCAACAGCAAGAATGTATTTAAAGGGTGAGCCGCGTTTACCCATTGAGCAAATTTATGGCATTACTACTTTTGAACTGGGATGATTATGCACCGACAAATGGTGGGTTATGGGGCTAATCCTCTGCAAATTTTCTGGCCAAATCATGCGAAAATTGCAGTTAATTTTGTTCTTAATTATGAGGAAGGAGCGGAGCTTTCTCCTGTCAATGGGGATAAATTTGCAGAAGAGTATGGTGGGGAATTTACGCTGGCTAAAAAACCAGCTGGTATGCGTAATCGCAGCATGGAATCCTTGTTTGAGTATGGCAGTCGTACTGGTGTATGGCGATTAATTCGCTTATTTGATTCAGAAAATATTCCTTTAACCTTCTTCATGACGGGTTTGGCTTTAACCTTAAATCCTGAATTAAGTAGTTATCTGAAAAAATCATCGCATGAGCTTGCAGGGCATGGATGGCGATGGATAGATTATGCACTAATTTCTAAAGAAGAAGAAAAAGAGCATATTAGAAACTGTTGCCACACCATAAAAAAATTGACTGGGAAGACCGTTGAAGGATGGTATTCTGGCCGACGTAGCGAGAATACCAGAAATTTATTGCTTGAGATTGGAGGTTTTATTTATGATTCAGATAGTTACGCTGATGATTTACCCTATTTTGAAGGAAATCATTTAATCGTTCCCTATACGCTTGATTGTAATGACTTTCGCTTCAGTACATCTCCTGGGTTTAGTTACGGCAATGAGTTTTTTCTTCATTTAAAAAATACACTGGACTATCTTTATGCGGAACAAAGAGCAGCGATGATGACTATCGGTTTGCATTCTCGGATAAGTGGACATCCGGGGCGTAGTATGGCAGTAAAACAATTTATTGATTATCTGAAGCAGTTTCCCGATATTTGGATAGCGCGGCGCATTGATATTGCTCGTCATTGGCTTGCGCAATCTCCTCATTCGGCATGACTATTTCTGTCCTGATTACATCTCTGCCTACACCCGCGGCTTGTCCTTGTCCGCGGGTCTGTCTCAGTATCCTGTATTATGCAGATTCTATATTCGCAGTTAATTGCTCATGCACATTACTATCAATGAGAACGTGTTGAGACATCTGTAGAATAAAAATACTGAGTGGGAGTATTAATAAACTGTCTAAAGGAAATTGTAAAACGCCTGTTCCTCCAAAAGAACCAAAATAAGAGACAGTTAACATCGCTGCCATGTAAAAAGCAAACCAATAAAGACTGGGGCTGCAATCACTTAATTGTCGTTTTTGATAAGCTAAATTAATAATAAAGCCAATCAATAAGGCTAAACTTAATTTCCATAAAATATCAAATCCACACCAATACAACATTAAATTGCATATGTAGAAAGCTATATGAGAAAAAAACATGCTTCCATGGAGTTTAAAAGGCCTCTCCCGCGAGGGTTGAAGTTGGCGCATTGCCAATAGACAAATAGGACCAATCCCATAAGATAAAATACTACAGGAAGACAGGAAGGCCACCATTTTTTGCCAGCCAGGGAAAGGAAGGAATGATAAAATACCCACTAGAAAATTCGCATACAAAGTCACATAGGGAATTTTATGTTTGTTGAGCTTTAAAAAAAATTCTGGGAGGTGTTTGTTTTGTGACATACCATATAAAATGCGTGAGGTAGCGGCAGTATAAACTAAAGTGGTGCCAAAAGGGGAAAAGGCTGCATCAAACATCAGAAGCATAGCTACCAAGCCCAGCCCTAAAAGTAGTGTTAAGCCGACTAGAGGACCACTGTCGCCAGGAAAACTAAGATTATGCCATCCCTCCTTTAAATAGGATTTGGGGATAGCAGCTAGGAAACTAAGCTGCAGCATGAAATAAAGCACAAACCCCACTAATACAGCGCCAACAATGGCAATAGGAATATTACGTTGAGGATTTTGCACTTCACCAGCAAGCATTAAGCCATTTTGAAAACCGGTAAATGCAAATGCAATACCGCCTGCTGAAAGCGCAGTAAAAATCTGTATCCAGGCCTCCTTGGTGGTTAGCTGTAGATTAATATTGCTCATAGAAGGGGCACTTGAAAGTAAGGCAACAATGGCTAGACCCGGGACCAAAAATTTTATGATGCTTGCAAATTTATTACACTCTGCCAATAATTTGATTCCATAAGAGTTTAAAAGAACCACAAACAGCATTATACCCATGGCTACTACATAACCTATCCCGGATAAGCTAAAGGATTCTGCACCCTTAACAACGAGTGATGGAAAAAAATGACTGGAATATTGTAAAATAGCTTGAATTTCAATAGGAGTCATTACCACATAAGATAGCCAGGACGTCCAGGCAAATAAAAAACCAACATCCTTTCCATGGGTAAAACTGGGGTAATTGGTCATGCCACCGGAAATAGGAAACATGGCGCCTAATTCGCATAATGGCAAAGCAATAAATAACATAAACAAGGCAGCAATAATCCAACTAACTAGAGCATTACTTCCCGCCATTTGAGCACTGATAAAAGGACTAAATAGCCAACCGGAGCCGACCATACCTCCAGCCGCAGCGATTAATACATTGGTTCGAGAAATATCACGTTTTAGCATTGCTTTTTCCTTATAGCGAATGCACTGAAACCTGTTATTCGCAGTTTAACTGTTATTCGCAGTTTAAGTAGGGTGAAGAGAATAAAAAGGCAAAACGGCTATTTTTTTTATTCTTTCATAAAAGACCGACATTTAAAAGAATTTTTAGCAGGGTACAGGACAAGGATCATACCATCTTGAATTAGTTTCACACGATTTATCTTGCACCAATTACCGTCACCCTGAACAAAGCGAAGGATCCTCAGCAGATAAAATCTCGCTCTTTGACGAAGAAAATGCTTTAAGTGACGATGTCGCGGTGGCAGGAGTTGAAAATAGAAGTTTGTAATCCCTTGCCATACCGCGCATGAAGCCGCAGTATGGCAAGGGGGATAAGACTAGTGAACGGTTATTGAGCCGCACTGGAATTAGATGTATCGCTGGACGCACGTAAAAATCCATTCAATTCCAGAATTTTTGAGTTTTGTAGCAACAAAACGCTGTTCGTTAATAAGATACGTTCTTCTTGTTGACGATTCAGGTACAATTGATAATTAATTTCAGCAAGTAAAATAGCAATTTCTTTCTGTACGGTTGCGGCTGAAGCGGTATCAAGCCCGGCTAACCATTCAGTATTCCCCATACTTCCCTGGTTGTTATTATTAGCCTGCCTCGGGTCAAAAAGCCGCCAGGTCGCCATTTGATATTCACTTAACGATTGGCTAGTGGGGGGAAGCTGCGCTTCACCCGAAGTATTAACGACAGGTTGTTGCATTCTTTTTGACAAAATATAGTAGAGGTTACTAATTCCTACGGAGGTTTGTGCGGCAAAAACTCTAAGATTTAAAAGGTAGTTGGTCAATGCATAACCTGCTTGAAATTTAGATAATGTTGAACCCTTTGGATCGATGTATTGTTGATACAATTTGTCATAAAAGTTACGACTGGCTAAGGGCACTGGGGTTACGGCTGATGTAGCATAACGAATAAAATTAATAGCTTGTTGAGCAGGGTTTTGGGCAACTAAAGGACCTGTGGTTGGCGATGGCTGGGTTGTTCCTGTATTCACTACCTGCGTTGCAGGTTGGTTGGTAGCCTGTGTTGTGTACATTAATGGAGCTATTAGACTATTACTGTTAAGCTGCATGATGGCAGGTAAATTAAAAGCACCTTTATAAAAATCTGCTGTTCCAGGTATTGTTCCAATTACATTTTGCATAACTTGGCCTTCATTCAACCCAGCCTGATTCGTGTCACATCCCACCCAATTTTGGCCAGCATTGTCCAGGCAAAAACTGTAATCTGGTGTCATTAAAATGTTAGCGAGAGCCTGGCTTACCGGATCATTTTGGTATTGATACTGTACTTGGCCTGCACCAGCAGCTGAACTCGTTGGTTGATCCATCAATGGAGAAATTGAAATATTCGTGGAAGGCTCGGAAAAGCGAGAGGTGAGGAAAGTACTGTTACCAGAAACATTTAATAGCGATAGAGGGTTATTGCTCGGAACAAAATAAGGTGGTGCAGTTTCACTCGATGTTACAGCACTAATTCCTGCGGTATTTACGGGAAGTGCTCCATAGAGCGTTTTTACTGTTGGTAGCAATATCGTCTGCAGTGCAGAGCCGGTTATCTGAAGCATGGTATCATTCAGAGTAGATGAAGGCGGATTTTCGATGTTATAACCTAAGTATTGTCCCAGATTAAGCAAATACTTGGAGATCTGATTCATCGTATTGTTAATAGGGTCTAAAGGATTAACACTATTTACCGAAGCAACGCTGGATGAAGTTGCAGCAGTAAACAGTAAAACACTTGATAAAGCAACGCGACGACTAAGTAATTTCATTTATTCTTCCCCTTCAAGAGCACGAGCTACAAGTTTTAAACGATACTCAGAAAAAACACGAGCAAGCAAACGCAAACGCTCAAAGACAATATTTCGCTTCAGAAAAAAACCGGCAGGATCATGGCTGCCTGTACTTGTTTCTTCTGCATGAATTAAGATTCTCGAAGCACTACCAGGATGAACCGTATCGATTGCCTGTAAAAGACGAAGGCCTCTTCCTGACTTAATATTACCTACGATGCGAATGAAAATATCTTCCTGAGCAAGTGTGCTCATGTCAATTTTTTCAATATCATCCAATTCTTTACCTAAGCGATTAATTGCTTCTTCCAAATCTGGGTTTCCATCCAGAGTCCAGTCTTCTACACTTTCCATAAACGTAATAACCCGGTAGATCATTGGGTCAACGTATTCAAACCAATATTTAGAAGATTCTTCATGACTGAGATCGGGCATTTTTTACTCTTTTTTTACGGTATAACTTCGTGAATGGACTGCGCTTTATCTAACTACTATAGTATAGTATGAAGAGTAAAAGTCCATTATCGAAAAGTAAAATTTATGAAAATCAAAAGAAGCACCCGATTGGTGGGCATTATTAAACGTATTTTTAATGTCCGTGCATGGATTGATTTTGATCGAGTCAGAGCATTTACGTCCTATTTAGCAGCTGGTTTTCAAAAACTGTTTATCCCGCAACAGCAGACAGAAAAGGGTGAGTCATTTGAAGCTGCAGTTGCTAGAATGAATTTAAGCGAGCAGGAACTACAGGCTAAAAAAAAGGCCCTGTACCGTTTAAGCGTGCTAATGTGTTTAGCTGCAGTGGGTATTTTTTCCTATTCAATTTACCATTTGTACTATGGTAGCTATCGAGCAGTGGTTGTTAGTTTGGTTTTAGTGTTAGTTGCTCTGGTCTTAGCGTTTCGTTACCACTTTTGGTATTTCCAGATAAAAGAACGAAAACTGGGCTGTTCATTCAGTGAGTGGTACAGAGAGGGCCTGAAAGGTGATAAGCGATGAATAGAATTGTATTGATATTGCTGGGCCTTGTAGTTCCGGCTTTGGCTCTTGCTTCTGATGGGTCTTTTAATAACCCCTATTTTAATTTTTCTCCGCCACCACAGGATTATTCAGTAATATTTCTTGGGAATATTTTTGGTGTTGTGGATGGTGTGTTACATGGCACTGGTAGTCAGATTATGGGTACCATGTTTGGTGTATTTAACTCAGCCGTACTCGCTTTAGGCGGCATCATCATCATGTACACCTTATTAGTGTCTACCATGAATACAGCGCATGAAGGACAAATGCTTGGTCAAAAATGGTCATCCATTTGGGTGCCCATGCGTGCTACTCTTGGTTTTGCATTACTAATACCCAAAGGCTCAGGTTATTGCTTAATGCAAATATTTGTGATGTGGATTGTCGTGCAGGGAGTAGGGGCTGCCGATAAGGTTTGGCAAGCAGCATTGAGTTATTTAAATCGTGGTGGTCTTATTATTCAAACCCAAATGAATCCCTCCACGTCAATACAAGCGGGCTCTAATGAAATTGCAACCGCTGCTGGTAAAATTCTTTCTGGCCAGGTATGTATGTTGGGCTTACAGGCTGCTCTGGAAAATCAACGTCAAAGTTACCTCAATAGTAAACAGAATGGCTCAGGGCCATGTGCTGGTACGCCTTCGCAAACGATGCAGACTTTTTGTAATACGCCAGTTCCGGATTTTTTAAGTACTGTCAATGTAGTTTCTGTGCAAAATAGTACAGCCCCCAGTATAGACAGTCCCAACTTTAAAGTTCCCATGCCTAATTTTACGGATGCGCCCTATTCTGCACTAAATGGCATTTGCGGTTCGATTTCCTGGAATCTATTTTCCGGAGCGAATACTCTTACTGATCCGAATAATTCTTCTGGTGTAGTTATTTCCAAGAGTGAATTACAAACCACTCAATTCTCGCGAGCAATTGCTATTCAGCAGATGTACACTGATCTTGCGATGGTGGCGCAAATTATGGTTAATAATGATCCTTTATTAAATCCACCCGCCAATAACAATAACAATAATAATATTACTCCTCTAAATATTAATTTTTCGGCGAATGCAGTACAACAATTTGGTGTTCCATTGAATGCCACCGGTCAAAGTGTATGTTCAGAAACGGATGTTAAAGCCGGTGCTTGTAAGAACTGGGGGGCTGATCCTACCAGCACCAATGATTCTGCTCCACTTTTTAATGGTACCGAGTTTCAAGGTGCCGTGGCGGATTACAATGGCATTATGCTACCGGCATTAAATCTGGTCGCAGAAGCTAAAAAGGGAAGTGATGCAGCTTCAGAGCGTAAGTTTATTACTGATGCCAATAATTATGGGTGGATTTTAGCAGGTAGTTATTTTTTTGATTTGGCTAAATTAAATTCTGCAGCCAATATGGCAACAGCATCTGCAACGAGTGATTCTGATACTGGTATGGACCAGACTGAATTTTCCACACAAAATTTACAAAGTGCCTTTGCTCAGGGTGGACAGTGCGGAGGGCCTCCTTATGGTGTTCTCTGTGAATGGGTGAATGGTGACACAACAGTTGTGGATCAAGTCATTGGATTAATTGATGGCTCCAATGTGTCTTCGACTAGCCCCAAACCTTCTCTACCTGCAGGTGGAGGCATTAGCGATATAGTGAAGGGTACTTCCACTACGGCCCAGGCAGAAACAGGAGCTTATTCTTCTACAGCCTACGGTTTTATTGTAAATTCCCTCATGGTTAATTTGGCCGAACAGCCAGGTCAAACACCGCCTGACTTCAATATGAAGTTTAATTTTAGTTTTAACTTTACGCAATTTAGATTACCGGATCAAAGTTTTCCATGTGGAAGTATCATGGGGTTATGTATAGGTCGGTTAATGGGAAATATTTTTTATAATTTGATTATAAAAAATATATTCAACTTCTTCTTAAATACTGTTGCCCAAGTGATTAACATGGTTGTGATGTCTTTTCTTTCCATACCATTGCTAGGGATGAGTGTGATTTTTAAATCAGGGGTGGCCATTATAGAGCAGCCCTCAGTCAATCCGGTTATTGCTCTGGCAAATATGGGAGTAAACTATATAAATTTTGCAAATGAACTGTGGTTCACATTGCTGACGATATCCATTGTAACTTCTTTAATTCCAATCTTTGGTATTTTTATCTTTGCGCTTATCTCCATGATGTTCCCGCTGCTGTTTGCATGGATGGCAGTCATGTTAAGTATTGGCTTTGTGACTGCCTACTATATACCATTTTTGCCTTATATGATTTTTACCTTTGGTTCGATTGCCTGGTTAATGGTAGTTATAGAAGCGATGGTTGCTGCGCCTATTGTTGCACTGGGAGTGACCCATCCTGAAGGCCATGATGCTTTCGGTAAAGGTGAACAAGCGATTATGATTCTACTGAATGTCTTCTTGCGCCCGACAATGATGATTATCGGCTACATAGCAGCCATTGCCTTAACCTATGTTTCTGTCTGGATAATCAATGCAGGATTTTCAAATGCCATGGCTTTCATTCAAGGTAGTGCAAGTGGTGCTACATTTAGTTCCAGCAGTTCTGCAAGTAATCTTCTTCAGCAAGCCTCAGAAATGAATACCACTCAAGGCTACACCGGTTGGGCTGGGGTTTATGGTTTCTTCTTCTCGATTTTAATCTATACCACAATGTATTTAATTGTTGTCCAGAAAGCATTTACCCTCATTGTTGTTCTACCTGATAAAGTATTGCGCTGGATTGGTGGTCAACCCGAAAGCGTGGGTCAAGAAGCCGTGCAGTGGGGTGAAGAAGCCAAAGCTCAAGTAGGTAAGGGAGAGGCTGGAACAATGAAGGCAGCTCAGCAAATGGATTCTGCATTAACTGGTTACGGTGAAAAAGCTTATATGAAAGCTGTAGATGCTGCCAAGGGTGGAGGACCTCAAGTTGGTCTTTCTGGTGGCAAGAGCCTTAGTGATGGTGGTGATTCCAAGGCAAGTAAGGGAGACAGTTAATGGCAAAGATGGAGCCTGCGCGTGCTCCATCTTTCCTTCCTTTAAATCTACAACGTTTTGCCTCCCAAACCATAATAAATATTGGGTGTTGCCAATGTTTTGGATGCAACATCTTCAAATAATTGAACTGCCTTATTTTTTGCTAAGGATAAATCCAGGCTTGTTATATGAGACGGTGCTTTTCCAATCCATAAATTGTGTGCCACCGAAAAATTGGGGTTATGGAAAATGTCTTTATCTAAAGTAAAATCCCGATCCAATGAGCGTTTGGGGCTATCAGCAATATAGTCGCAACTGATTTTTATTTTATTGTTAAGTGGTTTTCGCGAGCATTTAATTGCCGCTACTATGGCTGAAGCGGGAACTTGATAAGCAATTGCTTCGTAAGCATATAAAGGCCACGCTGCGAAGGTGGTTAAATTTTCATGCTCCACTTTCTGGTTGGCAAAAAAATGATGGATGTTGTTTGCCTGTTTCGTTTGGAAGTTATGTAAATCAATGACTAAATTTTTATCATCAGTAGGTGTGTCTGCAGTTCTAAGTAAATCAGGTGTACTATTTTTATTTTTAATGTCAGATCCATAGTCAATTTGAGTAGGTTCTGGAAGAATCATTGCATAAATATAGGTATCCTCATCATTTAATGGAAATAGAGGTGCACTTTCTAATTTTGTTGTTAAGCAGATACAAACATTCGCATTAGCATCAATGGCTTCATAATCAATACCACAATGATTTTTATACCCGCGATATTTTATGGCTTCAAGCCACCAGGCGTCTTCATAGTTTACTCGTGGCATGAATCCCGTTTTAAATATTTCCTCTGGTGTTCGGCTATCGGAACGAAAATAAATATGAGGCATCATAGACTCCAGCTTATAATCCCACATATATTGCGCAATTAAGTCTCATTGATCAATGTAGGCTATTTATTAGGCAGTAAATTACGGTGAGATGTAGAATTACTTAGTGGGTTAATTTTTTCATGGTCCTCATAGTGTCAGTATCAAATAATTTGTTGAACCAGTCTTTTTCGCGTGGGTGAGAAAGAAAGGGGTTTCCTTTTTCATTCATTCGAATAAAATTTTGTAAATTTTTTTTATCTTGCTTATCTAGATGTTCAATTGTTTTTTCAAGCATGTCAATAAATCGCTCTTTAATGATTTTTAACTGCTCAGGATTAAAATGTTTGCCAAATTGTTCTGTAAATCGCATCTGAGCAGCAAAGCCAGGGGATTTCTGTTGATTATATTGTTCTGCTTGAAGTTTATAAAACTGTTTCATAAGCTCAAGAAGTTCATCTTGATGTGCCGCCAAAAATTCATCAACATGACTTTCTACTGCATTGATAAATGTAGGTAGGTCTACCTTTAATTGATAGTTGTTAATAAGAGTTTCAGCAGTTTCAGTATCACCATGGAAAACAATCCAACTTAACAAGGAGTTTTTACTGTATTTGCGGTCATAATATCGATTTATTCTATCTTCTTTATCTTTGGATAACTCTTCATCCAGTGTATGATCGAGGGATGAAATTACTTTTGATGTATAAGTGATACTGGCGGGAAATATTTCTGTGTTAGTATTAGACTGATGAAGTAAGTTTAAAAATTGTCTCCTCAACTCTTCCTCAGAGTCACAACGGATTGTTTCACCAATATTGGGATCAAAAAATAAATATTGATCTTGCTCATTCTGGGATAAGCCAATGGCATGGCCAAAATTAAATTCAGAATTTTTTTCATTATAACCAAAAATAATTGAGCCATTCTTTAAATCAAATTTTTTGATAGTGCTTAAAAGCTCATCTAACGGGAAAAAACTGGCTTCTTTGTAAAGAACATTGTCGGTAGTTAGTTCTGCAATTTTCCAAGGATATTGCTTAGCATTATATTTTTGTGGTTCTTGCAATTTATCGATGATTTTAATCCATTTTATAACGTCTTCCTTAGGTTTTTCTTCTCTTAATATTTCCAATAATCTTTCGAATTTATCCAATTGCTTATTATTTACATGCTCAACCCAAAGGATCGATAGAGCATGACAAACGCCGGAAGGATTAAGCGTTATTTTTAAATGATTTTTTTCAGAAAAACGATTTAATTGTTGAATTAACTCATACTGAAATGTCCTTTCATAGTTGGATTGCATAATAATGCCAGTGAAAGTTTATATACTTCAAGTATAGGCGTTTCCTGGCAAAGCAATAGCAGTTGTATTTAAAAAATTTTTGTATTAATCCGTAAGTTAATGAGACACCATTATTGAAAATAAAAAATTGCGCTGCAAAATTAGCGTTGATATTCTTTTGTGCCTGCGATAATTATCTTATAAGTTCGCTCACTTATAAGACCTTGCTCAAATTTATTCCGCGCATCAACCGTCATCAACTGCCCACGTTGACGCACAAGCTTACGTGTAGTAGACGTTACCTCATTAGGATCACTTTCAAGTAAAATATCCCGTACTTCTTCATCAAACACCAAATATTCGCGTAAAGCCACGCGTTTACCATCGACGGTAGGAACAAGTTTTTGCCAAATACAAAGACGAATGGTTTCTAGAATATCAATTGTGCGGCCCAATCGCTCTTCACCTGCAAATGACGTCACCAATCGCCGCATGGTTTCTGCAACACCTGAAGTGTGCAACGTGGTATAAACAGGATGTCCTGTTAGAGCAGCTTCGAGAGCCGCACTAATTGTTTCTGCATCACGACATTCACCGACCATAATTAAACGTGGTTTTCGACGCAAGGCATTCCGTACGCCGTCTGCGAAATCAGGTAAATGACGTGGAATTTCAGATTGACTTACGACCGCTGATACCGTCTCAATTTCATCATAAACAAATTCGATGGGTGCTTCATAAGTTAAAACTTTACGATGAGATTCTTCTTTTTCAATTAATTCACGAATAATGGAAGCAAGTAAGGTTGATTTACCTGAGCCAGTTGCTCCAGTGATAAATACAATGCCCTCTTGTGGTGCAATGGCCTCCAAAATGTTATCAGGTAGCCCCATTGTTTCCAGCCTAGGTGGGGTGGTAGGAATGGTTCTTAATGTAATTTGAATAGCGTCATGACCTTCGACCAAACAGGAAGTGGCATTAACACGGTAACGGTAGCGCACACCACGATTTGGGCGAAATTCATAGTGAGTATCAATATCCTTCCCAGACAATAGCTGCGTGGTAGCATTAGGACCATAAATTGCATTAATTAAATCACCTAACTCAGTATTAGACAAGCGGCGATTGGTAATTTTGTAGAGTCGACCGTAGACCTCCGCAAAGATAGGCTCACCGGTTTGAATGGTAATGTCAGAGGCAGAAAGACGTTCTGCATGCTCTAACATTTTATCCATAAATACAGGTGTAAAACGCGTTGGCTCATCAGGCATCAAATTAATATTAGAATGGCTACTCATACTTAACTAACAGGTTTATCATTAATAGGGGCGATGACAGGCTGCCATGCCTTACTGGTTATAGTAATTTTAGTGCTTTGTGCCAATTTTTCCATATTTCTGAGCTGTTCCAGTGCTCCTTCGTCTTTTGAAACGGCTGCTATCCATTCCTTACTATCAACATTCAAAGCAGGTAAGGCCGTTATTCGTAGCACTCTATCATCGATATGAATTTCTGAACCATCACCAGTAACGCCCAGATCAGTATGCGAAACAAAAGGAGGTGATACCATATTCATTGCTAATAACTTGCGATAGAGAATCATTCCGGCAAAGTCTTCTTTAATTCTTGCTACACTTTCTTCAAGAATAATCCCAGCCTGCTCAATGCCGTTTTGCCAGCCCTGTTCCACATAGCGACACCACAGCATCTTTTCTTGCTTGGTTTTGGGTAATAAGGTTACATTTGGACAGTCAGGTTTTCTATAATCCATCCACAAATACTGTCGCCAATTGGGTGGTGTGGTAATAAAGCGGGCTTGCTTGGCAATTTTGTACGTACGATCTGAAATGCGAATGGTTTGTGTGTCTGCCAAATTTAAGGTATTGCGACCTTCAAGTAATACAGGAGGTAAAATATTATGTTCGAGCACTAATGAATTAAAATCGAAAATAGCATCCAGATTACGCGCTTGCTTTGTTAACTGTTCGTCGATAATTTTGGCGCGCCAGGCTAATCCAGCTTGAGCTCCCAGGCTTAATGCAGTTTCCTTGAGAGCCATTTCCCGAATTTTACCAATGCTAGCTTTACTGCGGGTTTTCGCACTTTTAGTATTCGCCAATGCCTTTAAACCCGCGAGAGAACCAGTATCAGCCACGATGACTGTGCGATGGCAGGCAGTTAAAAAAAGAGTAAATAAAACAAAGAGACTAAGAATAAAGTTTCGCATAGCGCAATTCAACAACCTGACTGTTAGGGTAAACATAGATAGTCGCTTTCTTTCCTGCCTGGTAATCAATATCGCGCAGAATTTCAGCCAAGCTCATATCTTTGGCATTAAGACTAATTAAAACAGGAACAGCGGGTTCCTTCCCCAGTACACGTAAACGAAAATGCGCAGCTTTAGCAATACGTAATGTAACTTCCTCAATAGGGCCTGACCAATCCACAGACGCTCGGGCCTGCAGATTATAAGCATTAGGGATAGTTAACGTATTATCTTTATTCTTTGGCAGAATAACTTTTTCCACGCGTTGCATTTCTAACATTGAGTCACTGACAGACGATGCTGCTTGTGCAAGTTTAATGGTAGCATCATCACTCGGCGCATTTAAGGGAGGCTTCATGTAAATCACGCCACCACGGCATCCGACTAATAACATGGCGGTAATAATAAACACAACGAGCTTGTTGATCATCTTTTTGACTTTATAAACATTATGTACTGCAATGATTGAAACAGGAGCATGACGCCTTGTCAAGGAAAAGAAGTCCTGATTCAGGATGTTAGTTCTTTTCATAAAGGCCATAGATAACTTGTCCTGCTTGTTTGGATTTTTTTTCAATCCAATGGGTGGAATCAGGTGAAATTTTATCAGCTGATTCAAGATAAACCAAGCCTCCAGGAACGAGTAAATCAGAGTGTGCTAATATTTTTAGGCATTCTTCAAGATACTGTTTGGCAAAAGGTGGGTCAAGAAAAATAATATCAAAACGTTCTGTGCTTGTTGCAAAATAATCGAATGCATCGGATTGCACCACAGAAAGTGCAGTTGGGTTAAAAGTGGGTGCTATTTGTTTCAGGTTAGCACAAACTTCGGGTGAAGACTCAACCAGCACAACACGACTGGCACCGCGTGAATAAGCTTCAAAACCCAGAGCACCGCTGCCAGCAAAAGCATCAAGACAATGCGCGCCATGGATGTCGTGCATTAGCCAGTTAAACAGTGTTTCCTTAACTCGATCCGGGGTGGGACGCAATCCTTCTGAGGCTGGAAAATAGAGTTTTTTCCCTCGGTACTTTCCGCCAATAATTCGAACAGTTTGTTTCACAGCTTCCCCACTGAAACGACAAGCATGTTATTGAGGTTAACTTGTTTTTGAAAGGCCTGCTTGATTTGAGAGGTGCTGACTGCATTAATTTTTTCTACATAAGTGTCTAAATAGTTATCCGGTAAATGATAAAAGACAATACGAAGAAGCATACTCGCAATACTGCTGTTACTGGCTAATGATAAAGGAAAACTCCCCGTGAGGTACTGTTTGGCGGCCATTAATTCCGCTTCTTCGGGACCATTCTCTATAAATGTTGCTAAGGTATCCTCTGCTATTTTCAATGCGGTGGTTGCCTGCCTGTTTTGTGTCGCCAGACTGATTAGGAAAGGCCCCTCTCCCGGCATAGGAATAAATTGACTGCTTACACCATAGGTCAAACCCCGTTTTTCACGAACTTCGTTGGCCAAACGAGAAACCAGGGCTCCACCTCCCAAAATATAATTCCCTACAGTAAGTGGGAAATAGTCGGGAGAATGATGATCAATGCCAATTTGTCCTAAACGAATAATGGTTTGTGATGAAGGAAAAGGAATGTCTTTTTTTTCACTAGCAGTCAGTTGTGGTGCTTTAGGTACCTTTGGAGCAGCCTGTCCTGTGGGCAGCTGCTGAACAAGTTTATCTGCCAATTCATGCGCTTTTTTTTCATCAATGGCGCCTACCATTACAATCACTGCATTGGAGCCGACGAAGTATCGCTTGTAAAAATCACGTACATGATGAGGCTCAATAGTGTTTACACTTTCTTCTGTGCCTATGACAGGATGTGCATAGGGATGATTTTTATATAATGTTTTAAAAAAGACAAGATTGGCAACATCATCAGGCGATTCTTGATTTTGTGCTATAGCAAGCAATTGCTGACTCTTCTCTCGATGAAAAGCGTTTTGCGGGAAATCGGGCTTGTTTAAAATTAAATGAAATGTTTCAATAGCTTGTTGAAGGGCTTCCTGCGTAGTTAATGTCTTTAACTTTAACACAATCATATCTCGACTACTGTCGGCACTGTATTGAGCCCCTATATTGGCTAGTCTTTCTGCAACTGCTGTAGCATCTAAACCGGCATTTCCCTGACTTAGCAAGTCTGTAGTTAACGCACTTAAACCATAATGCTTGCCGTCATAGGCTGAGCCTGCTCTAAAAGCAATGTGGATATCCAGCATGGGCACTTCAAGTGCTTGATAAAATACGACTTGTGCCCCATTCGCTGTTTGCCATTTTTGTAGTTTAAAAGAACCTGCTAGTAATGATTGCGACAAGCAAAAAATTAAAATTGTTGTGAAGAGAGTGGATCGTTTCATGCTTGTTCCTCTTGCGGTATAGGAATTAATAAGGTTTCGGTTTCTGCAATATCTTTAAAATAATGTCGAGCTACTTCTTGTATCTGCTCGGGAGTGATCTGATTAATTCTTTCAACATAGGCTTCTGCTGTTTGCCAACCCAACCCGATGGTTTCCACCAAGCCTAATTCCATGGCTTGACCAAAAATGGAATCTTTTTCAAAGGTTTTTTGTGCAATGAGTTGTGTTTTAATACGTTTTAGTTCTTCGGGACTGACTAACTCATCTTTTAAACGAGTAATTTCTTTAAGCATGGCTGTTTTAAGTTCATTAACAGTATGAGCTTGGGAAGGTGTACCAAAAAGAATAAACTGTGTCTGATATCTGGCATAGAGATTATAATAAGTGTCTACGCCACTGGCGACATGGCTACCGCGGATGAGATTTTTAGAAAATCTTGCACTATCTCCAGCATCTAAAATACCGGTAATTAATTCAAGGGCATAAGGTTCCCAGCTGTTTTTGGCCGTTTTTGCACTAGGAACTGTATAGCCAAACATCAATAAGGGCAATTTGGCTGGTGCATACACTTCTACGGATTTTTGACCGAGCGCGGGTGGTTCGATTTGCAAACGCCGTAAATAATCAGTGCGTTTATTTATCTTACCGAAATATTGAATGGCCAGTTGATGTACTTTTTCTGCATCAACATCGCCGACCACCACCAAAGTCGCATTGTTAGGCGCATAAAAACGCTGATACCAGTATTTCAGATCATCTACACTCATCTGATGTAAATCGCTCATCCAACCAATGACAGGGTGATGATAGGGGGCAGTTAGATGCGCTGCGGCCAGATAGCGCTCAAAAGCAAGCGCTTGCGGATTATCATCAGTACGTAAGCGGCGTTCTTCGCGAATTACTTTAATTTCTTTGGCAAATTCTTCTTTATCGAGCAAAAGATTTTGCATGCGATCAGCTTCTAATTCAAAGGCAATAGGTAATTTCGAAGCGGCTACTTTTTCAAAATAAGCAGTGTAATCAAAGTTGGTAAACGCATTTTCCTGTCCACCAACAGCAGCAATGGTTTTCGAAAAAACACCCAAAGGATAATGGGAAGTCCCTTTGAACATGAGATGTTCCAAAGCATGGGATACGCCCGTTAATCCACCTGGCTCATCAGCTGAACCTACATTGTACCATATCATTGAAACGGCTACAGGTGCTCTATGATCTTCCCTGACCAGCACTTTAAGACCATTATCCAGAATAAATTCTCGCACTTGACTCACAGCCTGACAGGAGAGCGCAGTTAAGAAAATCATTAAAGCAATGCGCATGGATTAACTCCGAAGCAAAAAAAGTGATAGAATTTCATATTTCCTTTGTTTTGTACACTTATGATTAAATGGTTTAAACGAAATCAAGAAGAATCTACCTCAATTTCCAAGACGTCTGAGGAGGAGGTAGTGCCGTCTATTGAAAGACAGGAGCAGACAAAAACTCAAACAGCAATGCCTTCCTCAAAGGAAGGATTTTTTGCGCGTTTTAAAAAGGGGTTAAGCAAGACTCGGCAGCAGTTTGGAGACAATATTGGCCGTTTATTATTAGGCAAAAAAGAAATTGATGCAGCCATTCTTGAAGATCTTGAAACAGTGTTATTAAGTGCCGATTTGGGAATTGAAACCTCACAAATTGTTTTGAAACAATTGATTGAAGAGTTGGCCAGAAAACAATTAACCGATGGTAATGCTGTTTTTCAGGCACTGAAAAAGCGACTGGAAGAAATATTAGTTATTTGTGAAAAACCATTAAATCCAGAAACACCTGATAAGTCACCATTTGTTATTTTAACGGTGGGCGTTAATGGGGCAGGTAAAACAACATCGATTGGCAAAATGGCAAAGCAATTCCAGCAACAAGGTAAAAAAGTCATGTTGGCCGCAGGCGATACTTTCCGTGCTGCTGCGGTAGAACAGTTACAGATTTGGGGGGAACGTAATCAAATTCCTGTGATTGCCCAACACACAGGCGCTGACAGCGCTTCTGTTATCTATGATGCTTTGCAGGCAGCCAAGGCACGAGGAATTGATGTTTTAATCGCCGATACTGCAGGGCGTTTACATACCCAAGGTAACTTAATAGAAGAGCTTAAAAAAGTGAAGCGTGTCATGCAGAAGTTAGATCCGGGGGCACCTCATGAAGTAATGCTGGTTTTGGATGCCAGCATAGGACAGAATGCACTCAATCAAGCTAGGCAGTTCCATGAAGCTGTTGGTTTAACCGGTATAATGATGACAAAACTTGATGGAACAGCAAAGGGTGGGGTATTGTTTGCAATTGCTAATGAGTTAGGTATTCCCTTTCGTTATCTGGGAATGGGGGAAGGGATAGATGATCTTCGTCCCTTCAATGCATCACAATTTGTTAGAGCAATTTTTAATGATGATCAAATTTGACCAAGTTACCAAGCGTTATCCGGGCGGGTTTGAAGCATTAAGTCAGATTAATTTTTCATTGCAGCAAGGTGAAATGGCTTTTCTGACCGGACATTCTGGTGCAGGAAAAAGTACTTTGCTTAAACTCATTGCCATGCTTGAAATTCCTTCATCTGGGCAAATTGAAATTAATGGCATACGCTTGAATCACTTGAAAAAAAAGGACATTGCTGCCTACCGCAGTAATTTAGGCATTACGTTTCAGTCCCCAAATTTATTAAATGATCGAACTGTTTTTGATAATGTTGCCATGCCGCTGCAAATTCAAGGCCTTGCTCCGCCCATGATTACTAAACGAGTTCATGCAGCTTTGGATATGGTAGGTTTATTAAATAAAGAAAAAATGTTGCCAATTCATTTGTCGGGAGGCGAACAGCAACGTGTCGGTATTGCACGAGCAGTGGTGCATAAACCTGCTTTGCTGTTAGCGGATGAACCAACAGGAAATTTGGACCCAAGTTTATCCTCTGAAATTATGAAGTTATTTGCTCAATTTAATCAGGTGGGTGTTAGTATTCTTATCGCTACACATGATCTGGCATTAATTGCTGGAATGAAGCATCGCATTGTCATGTTAAAAGGGGGGAGAATGTGTTAAATACTATCCGCTCGCTTACAGCCTATCATTTACAAGCTGCCAGTAATAGTCTAAATCTGCTTTGCCGGAAACCTATGGCAACGATGATGACCGTTATTGTTATTGCGATTACCTTAACGTTGCCGGCGCTATTTTGGGTCTTCAGTGATAATTTGGAAAAAATAACCAAGCATTGGCAGAAAGGGGGACATATTTCACTCTACCTAAAACCCGCACTGTCTTCTGTAGAAGAAAAAAGTATTCTTGAACAAGTACAAGCCATAGAGGGTGTGGGTAAAGCCAGTTTGAAAACCCCTGCAGAAGGCTTACAGGAATTACAACAGCAAGAAGGTATGCACGATATTATGCGTTATCTTCCAGAAAATCCTTTACCTGCTGTTATTGAGGTAGTTCCGACTCTTGCTGTTAATCAACCGTTCCAGATGGAACAATTGTTTCATCGTTTGAAAGTTTTGCCTCAGATAGAACAAGCCAAATTAGATATGGAGTGGATAACACGTCTTCATGCTATTTTAGGCTTTGCTAATAAAGCGGCACATGCAGTCATGGCTCTTTTAGCCTCAGCAGTGGTGCTAATTATTGGTAATACCTTACGGTTAGCTATTCATAATCGGCATGAGGAGATCCAGGTCCTTAAATTAATTGGTGCTACCGACTCATTTATTGCCCGTCCCTTTCTATATTCAGGAATATGGTATAGCTTGGCTGGTGCCATACTGGCAGTACTGTTTGTGAATATTTTCATGCTAAGTTTTGCAGTAGCAATTAAACAATTGGCTTCTGCCTATCAAATGAATTATCCTATTATGGGTCTATCCGTTAAACAGGCTTATTTATTGGTTTTAGTTTCAACTCTATTAGGTTGGTTAGGGGCTAGAGTGTCAGTAAATCGCCAACTTGCTTCAATTGAGCCCTATAATTAGTTATAATAAGGAATGAATTTTATCAAACCTCTTTTTAATGCACTTTCGAGTATGATGTTGGTAATGGAGGATGTATGAATCAGCAGTTACAGTTAGCGTCATTAAATTTTCCAATCGGTAGCCTCGATGCTTATATTCATCGTGTCAATCAAATGCCAATGCTATCTGCTGAAGAAGAATATGATTGTGCTGAACGCTTCCAAGTCGAAGGCGATTTGGAGGCCGCACGCCGTTTAGTATTAGCTCATTTACGCTATGTCGTGCGCGTTGCCCGTGGCTATTTAGGCTATGGATTACCTCTTAACGATTTAATACAAGAAGGTAATGTTGGCCTCATGAAGGCAGTTAAGCGCTTTGATCCCAAAATTGGTGTGCGACTTGTGTCTTTCGCTGTCCATTGGATTAAGGCTGAAATTCATGAGTTTGTGCTACGCAACTGGCGCATTGTTAAAATTGCTACCACTAAAGCGCAGCGTAAATTATTTTTTAATCTTCGTCACATGAAAAATCGTTTGGGTTGGTTCAGTCGTGAAGAAGTTGATGCTGTTGCCAAGGATTTAGGGGTCAGTCGTGAAGACGTATTGCTCATGGAGCAACGCCTTAATGCGATGGATACTTCTTACGATTCGCCTGTTTCAGATGACGAGGATGAAGCATTTAAATCACCGGCGCATTATCTTCATGATGATAATAGTGATCCTGCTCAATTAATTGAACAGGAAACCAGTGGTGAGCGAGGACGGGAACAATTATTTTTTGCTCTGGAACAGTTGGATGAACGCAGTCAGGATATCTTGCAGCAACGTTGGTTGGCAGAGGACAAGGCAACTTTGCATGATTTAGCGGATAAATATGGCGTGTCAGCTGAACGTGTTCGCCAACTGGAAAAGAACGCAATGAAAAAGCTTCGTCAATATATGGAATCTGAGGCATAGTCTCAGTCTGTCAGGAAGAATTACTCTCACAATCTTTGCCTGGGTGCAGGTCTGTAAGGCTGAACTCAGGGTATTTTTTGCCACTTGCTATGCGTATTATTTGATATAATATTCAGTGCAGGTTTTAGAAAACTATAGTTCAACTTTGTTTCTGTAGAAATCTCCTCTTCATAATTGCTTCGAGAAAAAAAGCATTGTTTGGCTTTCTGTATTTTATTAAATTGACTCCTTTGGAGTCTAATTCTCCCTTAATAGCAGTCTAAATAAGCGTTTATTTTTTACTACGAATTTGCCAGCAATGTTCTAAGTTTGAGTTTCGTTTCTTTATCAGCAAAAGAGGCTTCAATAGCCATTGCAGTGAATTGCTTCATTTGTTCATTGCTATAATTATAGGCTTGCTGCACGCGTTGATATTCGTTGGCTAAATGGGTACGAAAAAAGGGAGGATCATCAGAGCCCAGGCTAATGGAAATACCAGCCTCAAGCAAACGCGGCAAAGGATGGCTGAAAAAATTCGGGAAAAGACCCAAAGCAATGTTACTGGAAGGACAAATTTCCAGAGCAATATTTTTATCTTTTAGTTGAGAGATAGTCTCTGAGGAATGTATAGCTTGAACTCCATGCCCAATACGCTTAATAGGGAGATATTGAATTGCTTCCAGCATGCCATTGGCCGGAGCAAATTCGCCTGCATGAACAGTACAGTGCAATCCGCCTTCAGCCGCAATATTATAAGCTTCAGTAAACAATCTGGGAGGAAAGTTTATTTCGTCACCACCTAAACCAAATCCCACTATACAGGGCACATCCTCTTTGATTGCATGCCGGGCTACTCTAACAGCAGCTTCAGCGCCGAAATGGCGAACAGCAGTGACAATAATTCGACCAAATATATGGTACTTTTCTTCTGCATCATTAATTGCTTGCTGAATAGCCTTTAAATGCTCGCTTGAAGGAATATTGCTAGATTTTTCAGCATGATCCGGTGAATACATCATTTCAATATAAAGTGTATCTTCCAATGCATTCGCTTTTAAGTAGTCAAAAGTAATATCGTAATAGTCGTCTGGATATTTAATGACTTCTGCGACTATATCGTAGGTTTTTAAAAAGTCGAGAAAATCTTTATAACGATAACTTTGGCCGTCTGCGGCCATAATGGAGTCAGGCAATGAAAGATTATTACGCTGGGCCAGTTTTTTTGCTAATGCTGGGGTAATGGTACCCTCCAAATGGGTGTGTAGCTCTGCTTTTTTTATGGCCATAGAATTATCCTTTCTCTACTATACTGATTTTGGATGGCAACTTATCGTAAAAACCGATAAAATTACCCTTTTTAGTATAATACGTAAAGCAGGATTATTTCATGAGTAACGAAGATATTGATAAATCTTATGTCAGCCCCTACGATAAATTTTTATTTGAATTTGATGCGACACATGAAAAATCAACCTCTCAATTAAAAGAAATTAAGAAGCATCAACGCATTGCCTACCTTCGTGATCATCCTAATCCAGAAGGTAAAGAAGATGAAATTTGGGAGGAGTTCTAACTCCTTTCTATTCGACCCTCGAAATGGTTATTAGGGCAGGTTGACAATCATCGGACTCATTAGCAATGAATTGTCAACAGAGAACTAAGTCTTTGCTCCCTTACGACTTACTCTTAACTAGATAAGAGGTATTCCAATAATTTTCAAAATTACCTAGTCTCGACTAGCGAATTTCCCCCGTTCCCCGAATCCCCGCGGCGAAGACCGCGGGGCCCATTCACTGAACTATTTCATGGTATAGATCTTTCCATTCTGGATTATGTTTTTGGATGAGATCTATTTTCCACTGCCGTTTCCATTCCTTTAATCTTTTTTCCCTGCCAGCAGCCAAGGTGATGTCATTAAAAATTTCATAATATACAAGGATCGTGACATTGTATTTGTTGGTAAATCCCGGAACAAATTTATTTTTATGCTCCCAAATCCGTTTAATCAAATCCGAGGTTAACCCGATATACAATGTGCCATTTTTTTGACTTGCAAGGATATACACATAACTGTCTTTCATTTGGACTCGCCTTAATTCCATTATAAGGGTTACCTCCATTGAAAAATGAAGTTGTCAATGCGGTAAAACTTAATACCCTATTGTTCGCTAAAACGTACAGGGAATAACAACATTGACAACGGAAATTATATCAGTACTGGCGGTATTTGCCTCTCAATCAAGCAACCCACCTGGAAAAATTGCAAACTTTGTTTCTCGGCGCAGTTTTGTGCCGCGGCCCACGTCGAATCAGCACCATCCTGCGTGTCATGGGGTTGGCACAGGAAAAAAACGTCTGCAAATATCATCGTGATGGTCAGGAAAGAAATTTGGTCAACACGCTATTTATTCAAATCAGCAAATCACGATGAGTTTGATAAATTCAGTGAACAAGAAATGAGTGGTTGATCTATCCGTTGTCATTGGCGACTTAAGACCTGATGTGGTAACGAGTTTAAGCAAAAGCTGTTGTATAATTTGAGATCGAAGTGGGCCCCGCGGTCTTCGCCGCTGGGATTCGGGAACCGGAGAAATTCGCTAAAGTCGAGCTAGTGTTTCTTGTAAAAAAGAGAACTTTCATCAATAGGTGTGTCTCGTATTGCACTAAAAATAAAAGTACATTCCGCACAACGCCTCACAATATTATAAATGGGATGAATATTATATTTTTCCGCAAGTAATTCTTTTAAGCGAGGCGAAATGGATTGAACGTCATTACATAAATAAAAACCTTCTCGAGCAGAGTCAATGAGCTGTGAGGTGAGGTACTGGAACTCTTTAACTATTTACTGCTTTTGTAAAGGCAGTTTTTTTACATTCAAAAATATCGACTATTTCATACCGAGGTTTCTTTGTTGTTTCAGCAACAAATTCCTTAAGCATAGCAACAAGCCATTCATACCAATTAATTTTTTGTTTCATAATCCTTTTGCTCAAATTACTCCAATTGCACCAATACTTTCTTTACCGTATTCTGGTAGCAATAAATCTTCTGGGAATTGACCACTTCTGTTGATGTATTCTGAGTGTTCAATTGAAAAACCTTCCTTTATTAAACTACGCTCTAACACTTCTTTTGTAATCCAATGTACGAACTTAGGTAATGAGCTCACTCGGCCACTGCTTTCATAGTTAGCTGGTTCAGCAATTTCACCAGGCCATTCCTCATTTTCTTCTACTCGTTTATTAAATTCAGGAATAAAGCGTTGCCAATTTTTTAAAAAGGGTGTTTCGCAAACGATATATATCTTACCTTCGGGAGCTAACAGGGTTGATAATAAGCCCAAAGCTTCTTCTATCTTGGCTCCAGAGAAAAAATGAAAAACACGGCAAATCAAAATAGCAGCAAAATATTTCTTAGGAAGACCAATTAACTCATCGGGTAACTCGCCTGGTATTAGGACTAACGCACCACTATCTCCGGTTAAGGAGTCAATACAGGCATTCGTTGCTTCCAGAAAACGTTGTCGAACAACTGCTAAATTTTCAGGATTAATATCGTTACAAAAAACGGTTGCTCCTCTTGCAATTGCTTCCAGTGTAGCAGCACCAAAAGCAGCCCCTATTTCTAATACTTTACCCCCATCTTTAGCTGACAACGCTGCATGAGCAAGGAAGCGCTGCGAAACAGGATCACAAGGTGTTGTTGTAAAGCCACCAAAAGGATTATGTGTTTTTGTAAATACACCTTTTTCTTCTTTGGCAGGGGGTGCTTCAACACGTGTAATACTTTTAGGATCTATAATAACATTGTTACTGTAATCTTTACTAAATTCCTTATTGTTTAAGTTGAGCCAGGGAAAATCAATGAGGGTTTTATTTCGAGGGTTAATGCATCAAATAGTTGGGTTGTTTGATCAATTTGTGCTTTAAATGAGAGAAGAAAGGTAATTGTAGGTGTACCGAAATGATTTTCCCATCGCTTAGCTCTGATAGCCTGCAAATCGTGTTTAAGCGATTCTGTACTAAATGTCGATAAAATCCCTCAAACAATATGGTTGCTTGAGTCATGCAGAGTGATTGATTAGCTTTACTGTTTTTTTCCAATCTTATTTAACTCTGCAAGTAAGATAATATTTTTTTCTAAATACCCATTGATTTGGGTAAAATTCTCCACGGCTTTTTGAATGGCTCTATAAAACTCTAAAAACCCCATTTAAACTAATCCTATATTTTAAGCCCTCGCAATATATAATTACGATCATTAAAATTCAATAACTTTATTCAAGCAAACGAATCCTTTGAATCGGACAAAACCACACGTTGTCTAAGTTAAAAACAGACATTATGCTGACCTCAAGCAACGTGAGGGGAAGGATTGATTTCTAGCAGATTCTCCCTGATGTTTAAAACGAGGAGCTTCTTCACTTTGCTCGTAATTAACCATCAATTAGACGACGTAGTCAAAGATAAACTTACTTTTATTCGAAGGCATTAGCGCTTCATGATTTATTGTTTAAAAGTTGAACAACATGTGTTAAAATAAATTCCTTCCCTATAAGTTACGTTTTTCAAATGAATGGGTAGTCTCTAGTTGTCGAGGGTAAAATGAAGTTATCATTAAATTCAGTGAAAGCCATTTTGGGGGATTCAAAAGAGGTTTTAGTGTATGGATTTAGCAACTGCCAGTATGGTTATGTTGCTCGTGCTTTAAATGCCTTAACCATTAAAGCAATGATCAAGGATAGCTTTAAAAATGAATTTGAGATGCTGGAATTTGACAGCCAACCTCATGTTCCTGATGCTTCTCTGGATTTAAACAGTATTGATTATCAAGAATACGTGGAACGTGAAAAGACTATTCTTTTTGCCCGGGAGTGTAAGGCGCTTATCACCAGTTTATGCATTAACAATTTAAAACGTAAACAAAACAATGAGCCTATTATCCCCTTGTTATTTTGCATAGAAGGTGAATTTTCTGGTTATTCCGTATCGTTAAACATTAAAAGCGTTGCAGAAAGCCATCCTATGTTGGGTACGTATATTACAGACGAAGAATTGCGTCATTGCTTTAAAATGTGGATGTTTGAAACTGAACCGGAATTTAAAGAGGTCATTCGAGAAACAATTAAGTTTGTAAAATTACTTCCTCACCCTGTTGAACCAGAAAGTTATCAGCTCCAATCGATAGCTCCATTTTGGGAAAAACCAGAATGGGCTGCTGCTTTAGATAAACGCCAACCCATGAAAACACCTGAAGCATTAAAAAAGAAAACATTTCCCTGGCGAGAAATTACCGCTCAGAAGGTATCAGCCATCTTACAAAACCGAGGCTTATTTAAAGAATCCCTGGTGGGGGATGCCGATAACTTAGTGGAAAAAGCTATTAATGCCTGCTCCGTAGAGATGCCTTCAATGGGCTAACCAATCACTGCATGTAAAATTTTATAAGCCAGGATAGTTAGTAATGAGGCTGCAGGTAAGGTTAATATCCAGGAAGTAAAAATATTACGAATTACAATTAAATTTAAAGCACCGATACCTCGTGCTAAACCTACACCCAAGACAGCACCCACCAGCGTTTGAGTGGCAGAAACAGGGATACCTGTGCTGGTAGCAACAACCACAGTAGTTGCTGCAGCCAGTGTTGCCGCAAAAGCGCGACTGGGAGTCAATGCTGTAATTGAACTGCCTACTGTTTCAATAACCTTACGTCCATACATGAGAAAACCGATAACAACCCCCGCGCAGCCAAGAAAAATAATCCAGGCAGGGTAACTGGCGGTGACCAGTGGTTGGTCGGCTTGCATAATGAGGCTGTAGATGATCGTTAAAGGACCTACTGCCAATGCGACGTCATTTGAACCATGGGCAAAAACCATCGCACAAGCGGTTAAACCCATTAAAACTGCGAAATATTTTTCGACTTGCAGGAAACGTTCTCGCCGCCGAATACGTGGCATTTCCGGAATATGTTTGATGATCATCATACCGATAATAGTTAAACTAATACTTGAAGCCAGGGTGACGGCTAAATCTTGTTTTAAATTTAGATGAATATCAAAATGATTTAACCCTTTAAAGACGGTAATAAACGATAAAATAGACCCCACCAGGAAGAGATAAATAGGAACATACCATTTGGCCTTTTCCAAAGGGTCACTTTTAATAAAAATAGTTTGCTGAATACTTAAAAATAGAGCATAGCCAGTAAATCCGGCAATGAGTGGTGAAGTAATCCAGCCAATAGCAATGTAGTAAACCTGTTGCCAGTGGATAGCATTTGTTCCCAAAACCACAGAACCAAAACCAACCATCGACCCAACCAGAGCATTGGTAATGGAAACAGGAACTCCTAGATAGCTTGCTAAATTCATCCAGACCGTACAGGCCATTAGAACACTTAGCATTCCCTCGATAAGGATAAAGGGTTGATTAGATAACTGACTGCTATCAATGATCCTGTCACGCATGGTTTCTGTGACGTCACTGCCCCCAAGAAAAGCGCCTGCAAACTCAAATACAATGGCGATAAGCATGGCCTGACGGACAGTGATTGCCTTGGAACCCATGGTGGTACTCATGACATTCGCTAAATCATTGGCACCGACACCCCAAGTCATTAGAAAACAAAAAGCAACAGCAAGAATAAATAATAAAAAAGGATAATCCATAGGAATTTACTACCGGGCAATGAGAATTTGGAGTCGACCACCTACAGTTTGGGCGTGATCGGCCAAGTCACCAATCCATTGAACTAGTTTATAAAGAAAAACGACCTCTATAGCCGGTAAATCCTTTTCCAACTCAAAAATACGATGCCTGATATCAGCAAGTTTGTCATCGCTGTCGTGTTCAATTTCATCCAGGGTAACAATCATTTCCTCAACAATTTTCACCTCACTACCGCGAAAACCACTTTCAAGTAATTCATCCAATTCATTAATCGCCTTACAGGCTTGTCTGGAGGCATCCAAGCAACGATCGAGGAAAGGCATAAAAACAGAAACGAGTACTTCTGGAATAATCATTCTACGACTAACAATTAACCCGGCAATATCTTGGGCTTTGTTGGCAATGCGATCTTGCGCGCTTAACAATTCGAGTAAATCAGTACGGGATACAGGCAAGAATAACCCTGTGGGTAAATGAAGACGCAGATCGCGTTTAATCAAATCGGCTTCTTTTTCAATGCTCGAAATTTTTTCCTGAACAGCTTCAGCAGTTCTCCAATCTTGTTGCAGTACTGCTTCAAAAAAAGGATGCAGCTGTTTGGCGCAATGATGCGCTTTTCGCATATGTTGTTCAATAGGCCGAATAGGCGAAGGCCCAAACATGTTAAATATGCTGCCCATACCTGTTTTAATCTTTGAAAAGATTGGGAGATTATAAACCAAACTTAGTTTTGCACAAGTTGTATTTAAGGGACAGTTGGCGAAGATAAAAGAAAATTTTTAGGAAATGTAAATGATGCTACACTAAAAAATACATAACAAGGAGTGTTAGCATGAAAAAATGGATGCTGTGTTTGTTTTTTATTGTAACAAATGCGTTAGCTTTACCTCCCTTAATGACAAAGGTTATTCAGCTAAATTATCAAACTGCTGATACAGTTATTCAGTTGGTGCAGCCTTTGTTAAAAGAGGGTGAACAAATTACCGGCACAGGACAAACGCTTGTTGTTAAGGTAACGCCGCAAACATTGACTCAACTGCGGGTTTTATTACAAAAAATTGATCAACCGCCGGTCACCTTTGAAATTACAGTTTTTCAAGGTGATCCTGATTGGCTAAATACGCAAAATGATAATACCATGGTCATAAGTACCTCTTCTCAGCAAAATCAACAGCGTCGCCAATCAGTACAGGTAATGAATGGTGAATCTGCTTTTATAAGTACGGGTCAGGATCAACCGGTTATCAGTTCCGTTGGCATAGGATGGTGGGGGCCAGGGATCACCTATGATCGTCGGTTGATACAAAACGGTTTACTCGTGGAACCCGAGTTACAAGGACAAAAAGTAAAATTAACAGTACGTCGTGTTCGTGAGCAAGATAGTCGTATAAGTAATCAGCAATTTGATGAGCAACAAGTAATGACTACGGTTATGGTGCCTCTTAATCAGTGGGTTTCTTTAGCCAGTCCTCAAGGAGATGCGCCAGCGGATTCCACCACCGAAGTTTATCGGGCAGGCGACCAATTTTCGCAAAACTCTACTCTTTACATAAAAGTGAATATTGTTAAAAAAGCAACGTCGGGCATACCAAAGTAAATGGGTGGCAATACTTGGAAAGCAGGTAAAAAAACAGTCCTGTCGCTTTTCAAAACTTGACATCCATGCTCTCTGGCAAAACAATAGCTGACGATTATTAGCCGGTATCTTAATCAGATACAATAACATACCAGAGGACCTCTCATGCAAATTGCCAACATCAAAGGACGTGAAATTCTTGATTCACGTGGTAATCCAACTGTTGAAGCTGACGTTATACTGACAAATGGTGAAATGGGCAGGGCAAGTGTACCCTCAGGTGCTTCCACCGGGAGTCGCGAGGCTTGTGAATTACGTGATGAGAATGAAGCGCGTTATGCAGGTAGAGGCGTAAGACAGGCAGTAGTTCATATTAATGAAGAAATTAATCAGGCTTTAAAAGGCTTTTCTGTTATCGAGCAGGATAAACTTGATGCACGTCTCTGCGAAATTGACGGCAGCGTTAATAAAGCACGTCTTGGGGCCAATGCCATTCTGGCTGTCTCACTGGCAAGTGCCAGAGCTTATGCCAGTGCTATTAAAAAGCCTTTATTTGTGGCTCTAAATGAAGGACAGCTCATGTCTATGCCTGTTCCTATGATGAATGTATTAAATGGTGGAGCTCACGCTGATAACAATGTTGATATTCAAGAGTTCATGATAATGCCTGTTGGTGCTCCAGATTTTCCAACGGCACTGCAAATGGGTGCAGAAATTTTCCACGCATTGAAAACGGTCTTAAAAAAGCAAAACCTGAGTACTGCTGTGGGAGATGAAGGAGGATTTGCGCCGAATTTGACATCTAATCAGCAAGCCCTGGATATGCTTGTTCAGGCAGTGGAGCAGGCCGGTTATACATTAGGCTCAGAGGTTGTCTTTGCCCTTGATGTTGCTGCTTCTGAATTATTTCAGGATGGCGTATATCGCTTAGCATCAGAAAATAAAACATTAAGTAGTGATGAGATGATTGCCTATTATCGCCAATTGGTGACTAATTACCCTATCGTCAGCATTGAAGATGGACTGGATGAAAATGACTGGGAAGGTTGGAAACAATTAACCGAAGCTCTGGGCAAGCAAATTCAGCTAGTAGGGGATGATTTATTCGTCACTAATTCGCATATCTTGCAAGAAGGAATTGCTCATAAAATGGCTAATGCCATTTTAATTAAACCGAATCAGATAGGCACCTTAACCGAGACCAGAAAGGCAATTCATCTTGCCCATGCCAATGGCTATCGTTGCGTTATGTCTCATCGCTCCGGTGAAACAGAAGATACTTTTATTGCTGATTTAGCAGTAGCGACGGGTTGTGGCCAAATCAAAACTGGCTCTTTATGCCGTACTGACAGAGTAGCGAAATATAACCAGTTGCTACGCATTAATGAAATGACTTTATTACCCTATGCAGGTAAGGAGGCCTTTAAGTCTTTTCTATAGTATTTTGTAAACGTATTTGACAAGTATATAATGTGAAAAAACTTCTCATCTTTATTTATCATGCGCACAATCATTGTTATTTTGCTATTAGCCTTAATCGGCCTACAATACAAATTGTGGCTAGGAGATGGTAGTGTGTCACAATGGATTAACCTCGAGAAGAAACTTGAAATTCAGGCAGAAGAAAATGAGAAACTTCTCGCGCGCAATCGTGCCATGGAAGCCGATATTCTTGAATTAAAAAGTGGCGATCAGGCATTGGAAGAACAAGCTCGCTATGAGCTTGGTATGGTTAAAGAGGGTGAGATTTATTATCAATTTGTTGATTAGAGAAGTAGCTCTTATTGAAGTGAGGCCTTATATCTGACATTTTTTTCAAATATATTAGCCATCCATGGGTAAAATTACCCATTTACACCAATTTTCGTTCAAAATATAATCAAAAAAATATTTTTTTGTTCGAAATGTAGGAATTACGATGCAGGCTAAATTTGAAACTCCAAACACTTATCAAGAGGCGGAAAGAAATCTTGAGCAAGGCTATACAAGTTTGGGAGATGAAATATTTGCAGAAGATAATCCGGATTATAGGGATTACAAACACCCCCTTGAAAGAATAGTTATGGATTTGCTGTGTGCAAAAAAATACAGTATATATCTGTCATTAAGTAAGCAAAAAACATCGGAAGAGGAATCTAAGAAAAGCGGAACTAAAATAATAAACCCTCTAAAGAATATAATAAATGATGGGATTAGTAAGCTTCCAGATGAAGTACTACTAACCCTTACTTTTGATACAGGAAGAGATAATAGAGATTCTCTCCTTTGTTTCCTAGCCGAGATAGGCGAAATTGTTTTATTTAAAAGGACTTTTACTAAATTAAAGGATAAATTATCTCAAGAAGACTTGCTTCGTTTATATGGGATACTTCAAACGTCGTACGAGGGAGGCTCAAGAATAGCTGAAAGCCTAGGGTTAAGTTCTAGTCTCCTTAAGCGGGGCCATGTTTATTATATAGCAATGGCTGATTGGCTGTTAGCTCAAATAGAGAATTCTAAGCAAATTTTAGACGAATACTTAAAGCATATCGACTGGGCTGATTTATCATCATTAAGTACTAAAATTCTATTTTTAGAGGAATTTATAGAAAAAAAACGCGATCTTAGAGATGAAGATGAAGATGAAGAAAAAGTTATAGCGTTAGCTCAACATCAATACAAGCAATTTGTAACTGACCATGAAGGAAAAAATCTATTTTTAGAGTCTATTAATGATCACTTGAAAAGTAATTACCAGCTTGCTTCGGGATTATCACCCAATTTATTCCTCGATATAGTGACCAGTAAATCATTTAAAACGGCTGCATTGATAATTTTAATGTCTGCAGGTTTAGTCGCCCTAACGGTAGGGAGTTTGGGAACCGCCGGGTTAATCACTGGGTTAACCGGTGCAGCTGCAATTGCCACTGCAGCAGCAGGTGGATTTACCTTTGGGACTACTGTTGCGGTTGGTGTTTTTTTTGCGCCACCCAAAATGAATAAACCTGATGAAGAGATTGCCTATCGTATTGGGCAACCAATTTAATGTAACGCTCACGTCCCCGTTAATGTCACTTGAAAATTTAACGGGGAACATGAGCGTTTACACCATCAGCTTAAAGATAATCTTCACGTGAATTGGTAGGAGGTTTAATCCTCTGGAAATCAATACTCATTTAAATCGGAATATCCCGATACAAAAGTTATTAGACATCAATTAATAAGGGCATATTATACCATTTTAAATTAATTTCACCCGATTATCTTGCACCCATTACCGTCATCCTGCTGAGCAAGTGAAGGATCCTCAGCAGATAAAATCCCCGCTCTTTGAACGAAGAGGTCCTTCAAGCGACGATGTCGCTTTCAGGATGACGTGTGTTGGAATCTTTTGGTATTTTACATCTCGTCATCCAGAATGCGGCAAAGCCGCATGAAGGATTGCAAGTAGAACCCGATTCCATATCGAAGAGGTCCTTCGCTTTGCTCCCAAAGACGTACGTCATGTCGAACGTAGTGAGACATCTCCTAATAAAGGATCCCTCACTTTGCTCAGGGATGACTGTCGTCTCTTTTGATGTTTGCCACAATGTGGTTGGGATACTCAGGATGATGAAGTCTTTGTGTTTAAAATTTAGAAAAAGTAAATTTATTTAATGATCAATAAATTGTAAGACTTGCGACTCAGTTGAAAAATATATTACAGTGTCCGAAATATAAGCACAAATATCCATGAGAGGCCAAATCCTGGCTCCCCAAAGAGAGTAAGATTTATGCAAAAAGAAGTTGCATTACAAATATATGATCTAGCAAAAAGTAATAAGATGCAAGAACTTAGAGAATTTCTCACACAACAACAGAAGAGGTTTAGCGATCATGGTTTCTGGGATTACCATACAGATGATCACCTTATAGAAGGTGCGGCTCGCGATGCTATTTTGGCAGGCCATGAAGATATTGTGAGGCTTCTTTTTGATGCTGGTTTGTCACCAGATGATAAGGCATATGTAGTTGGTAAGGGTAGTTTGGCATCGTTAATTCATTTTGCCGCAAAATCAGGCAGATTAAGTATGGTCAAGTTATTGGTTGAATATGGTGCAAAAATCTATTTAACCCCACGAGATGATAGAGAAAGATGGAACGATAATTATGGATTGAGGACTGCAGTAAAAGAAGGGCATGCAGAGATAGTTGATTATTTACTTGATTGTGGTGCAGATGCTAATGGCTTATGCGGTGGTGGGATATTGGGGGAGGTGCATGGTGGTACCACGTTTCTTGCCAGAGCTGCCGAGAATGGGAATATTCCTATTTTTGAATCATTGATTAGACATGGTGCTAAAGTGCCCTCTACCCTAAACCTTGCTTATGAAAAACTCTATGTTCATGGATATAAGAAATACCTATCTGTTATAGAGGGTAATTACAGTGATAGAAATAGGATAAGCAAGCTCGAATATGCTTTTACTATTTTCTCTCAAAACAGCTCAAAATTTAATGTTGATTATTCGTTAACACCAAAAGCTAAAGCATTCTTTGCTGAATTAAATGAATTGTTAAAGGATGTTGATAAATTAAGGAATAATGAGAGTGAAAAAGCTAATTTTTTACGACTACTTATAAAGAATTTATCCGAGCAATTTAACATCATTGTCAATGATACAGATCATCTTGAACGTGATCTTCACTATTTATTAATCTATTTAGAAGAGTTTGATAACAAAAAAAGAAAGCTGCAACAAAAAGCGGACGAATTAAAAAATTCCTACACACGCATTGTAAAAACATGCATGGATTATGCAATTGGCTGTGATTTTGAAGCAAAGAGCAGACGCTTTTCGAGAGAATATGGTGGTTTGTTATTTTTGGGGGACTTAGATGTTTCGGGCATGAATTTTATTGGTGTTTCTGTCGCTGGTCAGCCGGTAACCCGAGAGGTTTTGGAAAAAGAAGCAAAATCTGGTGCTAAAGATGCAATTATCACGTCTCTTAATCTGATGGCACTTGATGATGAGGAAAGAAAAAATAATTTAAGTAGTCGATTATATGCCGCATTGGATAAAAGAGGCACATTGGTGAGTAAAAATGGTATTGTCAATTTAATTCCCTTGGCTCGAGCTGCAGCAATGGGTGATGTAGAGGCGGTAAAGACTAGACTTCAGGCAGGCGAAGATCCAAATTTGGAAGAGGGAGCACCACTCATCTCAGCGGCCCAAAATGGTCATATGGAGATCGTGAAAATTTTAGTTGAAGCGCATGTTGAACATACAGCCAATAAGACAAAACGATTAATTTCAGAGGCGCAAGAATTTATATTAGAAAACCCAAGTGTAAAATCTCTATCTATAGTAGAAGGTCGATTACATCAAACTTCAATTCCGTTTGAAAATGATAGATGTCAAATGATTTTACCCGGTAGTAAACGATTAACTTCAATCATGCGTATGATTAAAGAGTTTGGCACGGACGAATTTAATAATACTATTGCGCCTGTTGTTTTGGATGCAGAAACAAAGAATCAACATTTTGTGGCAGTTCTTAGCCATAATAGGTCCCTCAAATGGATTGAGTATAATGATTTGGCTGATAGAGGGGAGTTAAGAAAAAATATCACTGAAATGATTAAATTAGCTTCCGATGAATGGCATTACTTTCCGGCTATTATTACTAACAATAATAATTTTGAGGTTATTGAAGCACTTATTATTTCACAATATCAGGATCTCGATAAAGGCAAAACGGCTATTATTAAGGCAATCGAGGCTGCAAGGCAAAAAAATCATGCTGCAATCGTTGATTTTCTTCAAGATCAACAGGATATCAATCAACAGGATGACGATGGAAATACTCTTTTACATAAGGCTGTAAAAGAGGGTGATGTAAGGCGTGTACAGGAACTTATTCGAAAGGGTGCAGATGTTGACCTGCAAAATAAAAGCGGTTACACCCCTTTAAGTATTGCGGCAAAATATTCTAGTAGTGAGTGGGGTATATCAGACGAGCATACTGAAATAGTGAAAATACTATTAGAAAACAAAGCTGATCCGAATCAATATAAACGAGATTCGCCTTTGGCACTTGCAGTGGATGCAGGTAATACTCAAGTCGTTGCCATGCTGCTCCCGGTGACAAAAAAAGAAACTCCCAGAAAGAGTCACTCAACATTGAAATCTAAAGAACTGCGTAGGCTTCCTTGGTATGTTGATATGATGTTCAGCGCCTTGCGTAAAAAAGACGGTATAGCATTGTTAACTTTGTTACAAGAATATGGTGCAGATTTTAATGTAAAAAATAAATATGGCAGTACGCTGTTAAATGAGGCTGTGTATGGATTGCCATCTTTCAGTGATATTAGAAATACGATGAGTAAGCTAGTGCATGCGGGTTATGGCGCAGAGCGTATGGGTAATGCACTTGAAAAGACATCAAAACAGTTGGTTAAGGATTCTGAAAAACATCTTCAAGAAGAGTTAAAAATGCTGGATTTTCTATTAGCAAATGGAGCAGATCCACGAATAGAAGGCCGAGATGGAAAGACTCCTTTAGCATTGTTGATTGAGGAAAAAGATTTAGGTCATTTGGAAAAAGCAGCCGATATTGTAATGGATCGTTTTATAAAACATGGAGCCAATGTTAATGCTGTTGATAATTATGGTCGAACGCCATTACATGAAGCGGCTAGTGCAGGAGATAGTGTTGCGATTGAATATTTAATCCATCATGGAGCGGCTGTGAATTGTCAGGATAACAGAAAGCGCACGCCTTTACATTGTGCAGCAGCTCGCGGAAACAAACTTTCTACAAAATTGTTGCTTGAGCGAGGAGCTGATTATACCATGCTCGAGGAAAATGGATTAACACCTTCACAGCTTTCAGCGAAAGCCATGACCCATGATAAGAAAATATATCACTTTAGTTCAATAGCAGCTGAGCGTAAATTTGAGAGTAAATATATAGCCGCTCAAAATGTTATTGCAGAATTTATCGCAACACATGCCAGTGAAGCATTAAAAAAACCTATAGCTGAATCAGGTTTTGTAGCAGAGCTCGCTCGGCAGAGAGCTAGTTTGCACGGCACAACCAAGCAAAGGGTAGTTATTTTTCTTGGTATTGATGGCGTGCTTTTCCGTAATAATTTTGATGATAGTGTGAACGAGCGTGTAGAGGAACGATATAAAATGAAAGAAATAGTTCCGCCTAAACCTTATTCTACTGTAGATTGTGATGAAGCGACAGCTGGTTTATTTGACAAGCATGCTCTTGCTAATTTGGATATTCTGATAAAAAGAATAGAAGATAATGGCTACGAAGCTGGCATCATTCTCTCTTCTTCATGGAGAACAAAGGGTGACATCGAATTTTTACGCAAGCTATTCGAACAGCATACTTTTAGTAAGCATCTCATTGGTAAAACGATGGCTAAACGATGGGAAGACCAAGCAAAACCTGATCCATTTGCAGACATACGAGGTAAGCGCGCCCTTGAAATCAAACATTGGCTAGATGCAAACGGAACTAAGCTGAATGTGAAAGATTATATTATCCTTGACGAGGAAGACGTTGATTTAAAAGAAGCTTATGGAAATAAATTTATTCCCTGTGATCAGGAGAAAGATTTGTTTTCTGAGGATAGATTAAATCAGGCAGTGAGTTCGTTGGACATTACTGCTATTCCAATGGTACATGACCATGATAACATAAATCATCAAGAGAGCAGGGTCAGGCAGGCAGGATAAAAAAGTCTAGGCTATCAATAATGAAGACACGCTATATATTCTGAATCAGGAAGTAAAAATTAATCTAGCTTTTGATTTAAAAGAATTTCTCTCATAAACTAAGTCCTTTATTTTATTGAAAGGAGAGAAATTTGAATTGGAAATTATTAAGACGGTTAAGCCGTAGTAGTTCAAACTTGATCTGACAGTGCCGGTTTTAGAGTGTCTGTCAGGTCAAATTTAGTCTATAAATTTTTTCTTCCAGATTTGGTTTACCATCACTCAATGTTTTGCATCGAGGTCCGCCCATAGCACATTTTGCCTTGGCTGAATCAATACTCGTTTACAAATTAATATTTCCTTCTAGATTCAGTTTCCTTTAAAACGTATACTGCAGGTAATAACAATGTTAGGGCTACCCGCTGACAGTTGTGGCGCTTACTGATCTTGAGTAATTTTAGCGATATAGTAGGGAATGTCGCTCAAACGATACTTATCTATTTTACAAAAGCCACTATCGTCATGGTAATAAGACGAGGAATTATCTTGACAGCCAAATATAACAAAATTGGATTTTTTTTAGTGCTTTGGCTAGCTTGTTCAACATTAATTGCTGCCAAAGTTAAATTTGCGATTGTTGCGCAAAATTCATTGCCTACACCGATTATGGCAAACAGTATTGTTTCCATTCAATATTTAGTAACTAATCAGACTACCAAAACTCGACAGTTAACGATGCGACCTATTCCTGGGGTTACGGTATTTAATCCTGGACAGGTAGATGCTTGCACATTACCATTTACATTGGCTCCTGGTCAGAGTTGCCGTCTTAATTTAAGACTACATGCCAGTCAAATGGGACCAGGAGTTAGTCAGGGTCCAGTAATATGTAAAACACGTGGGAATGACTCACAACCAGATCCCTTTTTATGTTCTCAGCCTTCTTATCAAGACAGTTTGCATGTGGCGATTCAATCCTGCACGTCAGGTCGTTGCTTACCGAATTCTCTCACTTTAGCATTACGTCGATTGACTTCTCAGTATCGGCAACAATTTGGTATTCCAGCTGTCGTCGCAGGTATATGGTTACCTGGTCGAGGTGAGCTGATTATTGAGGATGGGTTTGCTGATCTTAGCAATTTAAGACCTGTGTCCCGTTTAGATCATCTGCGCATTGGAAGTGTAACAAAATCGTTTACTGTAACAGTTATTTTGCAATTGATTAGTGAAGGGCGACTTTCATTACTCACTTTACTTAGCCAGTTTATGCCAGGTTTACAAAATAGTAATGCAACGATAGCTGATTTAGCCAATATGCGTAGCGGTATTTTTAACTACACAGAAGATACAGCTTTTGCTGCGGAGTTACTTCAGGATTTGACTCGCAGTTGGCTTCCGGCACAACTTATTAACATCGCTAATCGCAATCTGCCTTATTTTCCTGCAGGGACCAATTGGCATTACTCGAATACTAATACACTCATTCTAGGTCTCATTATTCAGCAGTTAAGTCAGCATTCGATAGGTCAGGAAATTGAACGTCGATTACTTAAGCCCTTAGGGTTAAAAAATACCCTGTACCCCCTAACCATGGCTATACCAACCCCATTTGCTCGTGGTTACGGGTTTTCACCATTAGAAGATTTAACGAACGCTAATCCCTCTATAGCCGCTGCTTCCGGGGCCATGATTTCTCGACTTGAGGATTTAAAGACCTGGGCAATAGCGCTAGGCCAGGGGCGTTCGTTAACGCCTACTATGCAAGCACAACGACTTGCCAGTTTGCAACCCATCGTGTTTCAACCTTGTGCTGACACAGTACCGGGTAGACCATTAGTAACATGTCCCGAATATGATCGCTATGGTTTTGGTATTGGCGAGCTTTCAGGCTGGATAGGGCATACTGGAGAGTTTTTCGGCTATTCTAGTTTAGTAATGTATCACCCTCCCAGCAAAGGAGTCATTGTCATCTGGATGAACATTTTTGGAGTAGGACCACATTTACCAACAAAGCTATTTTTGGACTATTTGCAATTGCTAGCTTAGTTTCCTTGGATTTAGTTAGAGTCTAAATATGCATCTACAATCAGAGGAAAATACGGGCTGTCGAAATAGGGGGACTATTGAAAAGGCATTTCAAGCAGGAGCAAATTTAAAAAAGATTCTTTTTACCTAATATCTCTTCTTAGAATGACCGAGGCTACAAGTTAGCCGCAGCCCAAATCTGCTTGATTGACAAATGGCTGATTAAATAGTGATTGACGGAGACAAAGTAAGTTTGCATCTGAGGCTTATCCGTCAATCTACCTAATAAAGGCCTTGCTGCGATTATTTCAGAACACTCTTAGCAGGCTCAGCTGAGTTTTCATCCCTATTTTCTTTAGATGATCCAAACAATGTCTGAACGTTGACCTTGGGCTCTTCTCGACGAGGTGATACTACAAGTCCTGTCTTTTTGAAGTGTAGACCTGAAAATTCTGGATTTTTAAGCATTTCATTTAATTCAGTCAGACTAACCTCAGGTATAGGTTCAATGGGAAGCTCTTGCTTTTCAGGAAGATTCTGCTCGAGATCCTCGAATATCAAATTATATAATTCCTTTCTATAATCAAGATCTTTGGTTATGGGATCAAAAACTTCTATTTGTAAATCTCTTTTACCTGATTCACCTTCTCTCATACTTGTAACTGAACTGCATAGAGACTGGATTGCGCCAGGGAGAATATTTTGATACCACATTTTTTGATATTGTTCGGGGATAAGCATTGCCCTATGTATAATGCTTGCATTAACAAATCTTAATAAAATGAATGCCATAAAACTACGTCTTACTTCATTTGCGTCCGTGCTTTTAGAGGCTAAATCAATATAAGCTAACTTTAGAAATTCTTTCATGAGTGGAGGAAATTTTTCAGTGAGTAGCAAAGCTATTATATTCTTTAGAACTTCTTTAAATTGCGATTGCAACGCTTGAATATCAGTTTGTCCCGCATCAAAGTTGTCAGGTTTTCCCTGAATAGATGCCCGCTGCATAACCTTAATTTTTGTAATGAAAGGATTAAGAGAGAAAAGCTCTTTCCAAACTAAATCACGAAAATCCTTTCCTTCCTTCTGCTCAAAAAATTGTTGAATTAACTGGTATAATAATCTGTTTCCACGACACCATGTAGAGAGTGACTCCTGACTCAGTAAATGCTTAAGCAAGGATAACATTTCAGAATGAGATAATTTTTCAAGGAGCAATTTTGCAATTTCTGAATTATTTTTATCAGCCCCTAGATCAAGTGCTCTAACACCCCACGCATACTGCTTTGGAATTTTGGCTCTTACAAGAGAAAGAATGAACTGAGTAGCTTTTTCCCTATCACTTGTCAATAAATCATTAAAGAAACTTTCAAAAGTATTTGATTGCTCTTTTTTGGTGACTATTTTTGTAGATGAGGTTGCCCCTGAATGCAGTTTATCCAATGGAGGTTGTCGGTAAAAACTTATTGTTCTTTCTCGAGTATAAACTTCTCTCTTTGAGAGTGGTGGTTTCTCCTCATCGCCACGTTCAATCTCACTTGATGAGGTAGCCACTCCCAAATCCAATGAATGAGAGCGACGTCGCTGATGGCGAGAAGGCAATTCTTTCTTGATAGGAGTAGTCTTTTTAAACGATTGAGTAAAGATAAGGAAGAATTCTTCTGCCTTCTCTCTTACTGCAGAACTGGTACAAAGTTCAAAAAGCGCAGGACAGATAATACTAGTAGCTTTTATTTTTTCCAAACTCTCTTTAGACTTTAAACCAAGGATAATATCAAAGGCAACGGATAATTCTACTCGGAATGTTTTACAGAGCTGCTCGTCCCACTCTTTAGCTAATTGAGTTTCTATCTCTTTTAGCAGCGGTGAAACAATACCAAAATAGCAAACAGCTTTCAGAAAAATATCAGGAGTTGTATGCAAAGCGGTAATTGCCTCTTTCCTAGTTGCAAGATCTTGTGTAGCAGCACCTAAAATGAAATGAAACTCCTCTATCATCTTTAAAGTATTTTCTGCCAAGCTTTCAAACGCGTTTCGCGTAAGAATCCCACTTTTGTCAAAGAGTGCTTGTTTCGTATTAATGACAGGAGTTTTAGGAAGTGTGTCTATAAAATCCGTAGTGATTTTTTTGCATGACGGGCTTTGCTTTACCAACAATTCTAATATTGAGACTAAAAGAGTCGAATGACGACAATAACCTTCTGTTTTTTCCACAGCAAAAAATGCTTTAATTATAGGAATATTTACATTATCTTTTTCAAAAAAAGAGGCGAATCGGGTAACTAATCTTTCATCATCAATACCGTTTATTATTTTTAATAATTTATACAAACTGTTAAGGTGAACACCATAGAAGTTGTAACTTTTAGGAGGATTGTTTAGGAGTTGTTCAGCGGTTTGTTTTAAACTAGTAATGAAGGATTCCGAGTTCAGTTTTTCTTGAAATATAGCTCGAGCCTCGAGAATTTCTTTTGGCCTAACCCCACATTTTTCTTTAAGAAAATCCTTTGCCTCACCTTTTGCATAGGCTTTAATCAGTGCGAGTACCTCTTGGTCACTTTTTTTATCCCTATTCTTTATTATTTTTTTTAGCTTCTTTTCATTTGGATCAAAAAGTTTTTTTAATTTTTTTACAGACTCCTGTGGAAGACCAAAAGTTTCTGCAATTTTACTAAATAAAATTGGCTTTTTTTCTTCTATGAACTTCTTCAATGATGCTTCTTCAGAAGGCAATGTTAACTCTAATGTTACTTTGAATTGTGTGAGAAGCTTTACTCCCTCATTCAATCCAAATTTATTAGCTAAACGATGTCCTTCTTCAAGAATAGCAAACAAAACCTGATACTGTTGCTGTGATGTAAGACTCATAAAAAACCTTTACCAAAAGCTTATATTCTAAAGAAAAAAGATTAAGGGAAAATTAAGTGTTGATTAAATATAATACAATTACAGACAAGAAAAACAAGATTGTTCTGAATTAAAAGGAGAGAATATAACCATTGATTGAATCATGTATAGATATGTATAAGAAGGGAGAACTTCATAGTTAATGAAAAGCTTATAATTTTACTGATATGCGAAAAATCTAGGGCTAATTCAAAAGAACAATAAAAATGCAATGATCAGCATACTGCAAGTGCCCATCAATCAAGCCAATCCTGACAAGTAAATGCTAAAGCTTTGTCCTTACCAGTTCTCCTCAGCCCTCACAGAAAGACTTTGACTTTTTGCTATAATTATTGAAGCCCTATGTTGGGAGAAAGTTATGTCACGGCGAGATCAAACCGCTTTATTGTCACAGTTGAATCGATATCTCTATTGGCTCCTGAATTAACTCTACCACCTAAGGGCGTTTGTTTTGGACTGTCAGTCTGCCGTTCTGCTATGCGAATATCCGGAAAATTGGCATGGTGGGATGCTGCTATTGACCAAATTTTATTATGGAATGGTCAAAAAAGCTCTCTTTCTGAAGGGATTATTTTGCCAGAAGCAAATTCACCGCAAAGTGTTCCTTTAGAAATGCTTTTTGAACGAGTAATTAATTATCTTGTTTTTAATCATACAATTTATAAACCCCTTCCTCTATCTCAATACCATTTATTAATGCCTGGAAAATTATTTGGTTTGGTTGATAGTAATAACGAACTACATCAAATTCAAGAGAGTCATCGTATAGCTGGACGCTTCTTCTCAAAGGATTTGATAAGAATTTTCGAAGACGTTAATACGATTGAAGCAATTAAAAATAGTATTTGCATTATAACTAATATGTCTCACGCCTGCGAGTTAGGATGGTTAAATGGACGATGGTATTTTTATGACCCTGAGTATTCTAAAGGTACTCATAGATTTTTTGAAACATCTAAAGAGCTAGTTGAAGAAATCTTTGCAAGATTAGGTAAAGATGTTTGCATACAACTTGCCAGTTTAACCAAGCTTAAAAATAAACCTTTCCAAACTTTTAATGAGCTGGTTATCCAACATACTAAAAGATTGACTTCTCAAGATGGGTTTTTGACTATAGCAAAATGTCATACATCTTTAATACCTCAGCTCTTAGAAAATTTAAGCCAGGATAAAATTACTCCACTCCTAATCAAACTGATACCTATGGTGGGTCTGCACTAATGTTTGCAGCATATAATAATGTTCCTCAAGCTTTGCATGTGCTTTGTGCTGCAGGCGCAAATCCTAATCAAATCATAACAACAAATGGATGGACTTCGCTTATTCTAGCGAGCAGGAATAATGCTTCTGATGCAATAAGACAACTCCATGCAGATGGAGCAGAGCTCGATAAAATGGATAATAGTGGGGATACAGCATTAATTCACGCTGTTAAATGTAAGGCTACTGATGTTGTTAAAGCCCTTTGTGAATTTAATTTAAATGTACTGGAAAGATATAATGGTGGAACTGCGCTTCACTATGCCATAGTTTTGGAAGATACAGAGATTTTTTCACTTTTGTTAAAAAAAGCAGAACCTCTCCCACCTGAAATTTTTTCGGAATTGCATGATATAGCAAAACGTTTTAAAAAAGTTGAAGTTACTTCATTACTAGAATTTCAAAATGCAAAATCTGTGGGTAAAAATTATGCACCATCATTTTTTAAGGCAAATTCGAGCAATCCCAATGAACAAGATCAATCTTTTGCAAGTAACAAGTGGCTCATCACCCAAATGAGCTAGGAGCAGCAACATCTTGCCGAACATCAAGTACAGCAATATTTGCGCAATTTGCTGTATAATTAAACTTGAAAACATAGACCAGAAGGAACAACATGAGCTACATTGAATTATTGTTGAGTGAATGTGAAAGGGGGAAAACCCCTGAGTCTGATCAAGATGCAGCAAGCATTAACGAATTATTAAAAGCAGAAGACTTCTCGTTAAGAATAACCATAAAGAGTAGTGATAATATTTCCAAGACCTACTGGGAGCTGTTACCACTTATCAAACTGGCTGTTGAGAAAGAACAACCACTATTACCCTCAGTAGAGAAAGAGCATTTTGCCAATCTACATGCGGTAAAATTGGCTATTTTGTTTGGTGAGTACCAGAAAGCCATCGCTTATTTAAAACGATTTGCATCGATCTATACTCCAAGCGCACGTAATCAACTGATACATGATGCTTGTCTTTTCACCCTCCCCAAAGGCACTTGGAACATCCCATTGTGGCAAAAAATTGTAGCTCAAAATGCGCCTAACAAGCCTACTGATAACATCATGAAAGCAGTTAGTATGGCAATAGAGATAGAGGAATATCTCTCTAAGGAAAAATCAGTTCCTTCAGCCTCAAAAGTGCCAGCAAAAACCACCCAACCTATTGATGAAAATATCGCTCGGAAAGCTTTGGAAAAAAATATTGCTCGAGAAGTGAATCGTCAATTTGATCTCTATCTACGTGCTCAGTTGGGTATTAATAGTGCAGAATTAACAGAGGCTGATAAAGATAAGTTACGTGAAAGAAAGAAAAGTCTCACCCCACAGGATCTGGAGAAAAAAAATCTATTGAAGAAGAGGTGGGTCGAGATCCAGGTGCGTTTCGTAAAGAGAAGCGAAAAAAAAACAAAAGCACGGAGAGAACTGAAAAGACAAAAAAAAATGAGCATGCTACCTCTAGTAATCAAAGCACTTCTTCATTATCGCCCTACATTAGCGTTGGAGAGTTATTAAAATATATGGCTTTGATTCAATTCGCACAAGCTAATCGTGATCCTGAGGCTGCAACACTGTTTTTAGACTATGGTATTTCTGAAGCTGTTTTCAATGATTACATTCAATTAAAAGATCATATAAAAGATGACAATGAGGCCATACCTGATATAAATATCCCAGGTTCAGAAATTCATCCAACTTATCAAGATTTTTACATTAAAAAACTTTCCTCATCGGATCCACGGGCTGCTATTTTAGGGAAGTTAACTAGTTGCTGTCAGTCCTTAGGTGATGCCGGAAAAGATCCAACCACCTATGGTTTAATCAGTCCGCATGCTGGATTTTATGTGCTTTGTAAAAAAGAAAATGGTAAAGAAAAAATTATTGCTCAATGTATGGCATGGAGAAGCCAAGAGAACTATATCGTATTTGACTCTGTAGAGAGCCAAATTAATTTTGGCAATAAAAACAAAGCATTAATAATAGATTTTTTTACTTATCTGGCAAACAGATTAGTAGAAACATCTGGCATTGAGCGTGTCTTGGTGGGAGAAAGCGGACAAACTCCTGATAAGTTAGGTTCCCTAACACCACTAAAAATGGCTCAGCCTATTGATTATCGTGGTTATAGAGATTCCAGAACCCAACGCGTAATCGTTGATAAGAGATGGAAATTTCTTCAAGAAGAATATCATACTGACAATCCCGAAACCTTACTATCTATTAACCATTCATCGAATGAACCTCTTGTCATGGATTTTGAAACACTCAGAGAAATCTATACCATGTTTTATATGAAAAAAGAGGAGAATTATGACATAAGTCGTTTGAAAAAATATGCAGCTAGCGATATGGAGTATGAAAAATTGCTTGATTATCAAAAAAAGCTACAGCAATTTAGAAAATGTACAAGCATGAAGAGCTACCCTACATTAAATCTTTCAGAAGTACAAGAGTTAATTGAAAATGGGATTCCCGTAGATATATCTCTTTCTTCTGGTGAGACAATGCTACACCTTGCTTCTCAAAATGATGACATTGATATGGTTAATTGGCTGCTTAAAAGAAATGCAGATGTAAATATAGCTGAAGATCAAGGATTAACGGCTTTGCATATAGCTGCCTCAAGGGAAAATAACAATATTCTCTTATTATTACTCAATCATGGTGCTGAAGTTAATGCCGATGATCATAATGGAGTAACTGTCTTACAATGCGCAATAAGAGCAAAAAAATGGGGAGTAGTCGATACATTACTTGACAGAGGGGCAAACATTCACGCGAAAGATGCAGCTGGTGTAACTGTATTAAACAGTGCGATTTTTACGGGAAACTTAGGCTTGGTAAGGCGACTAGTTAATATGGGAGCAGATCCAATGTCCACAGACGGTATCTACGCATTTCATATAGCCGCTAGAAAAGGTCATTCCGATATAGTTCAATATTTATTAGAAAAAAAGCTTAATCCTAATTTGAAAGATAACGATGGCATGACTGCACTATTATACTACTGTGCTTCGGGTTCAAGCGATTTGAACACGATAAAGAGTCTTATTGAAAAGGGCGGACGCATCACCGAAAAAAATAATAAGGGTGAAACAGCTGTTCATTTATATATAGAAGCGACAAGGGCAGGAGGATATAATCCTAATGTTTTTGAATACCTGGTTAATCGCATGATGAGTGATGGCTTGTCGGTGGATGGCGAGATGCTTCTTCATACAGCTGCTCGCTGCAGAAATACGCAAGCTATCATGCAACTAGTCAGTCTTGGTGCGGACATTAACTTAAACGATAAAAATAATCAAACACCACTTGATATCCTGTTGGCTGATTCTAGCGTAAATTCTGGTGCAATATTTTTGCTGGAAAAAGGAGCTGACATTAATCAAGCCGATCTTAAACGATTAAGTCGCGATCGAGTAGCAATAAAAGAAGCAATTGAAAAAGGTTATGTACATGTCATCCAAAGGCTAGTACATAATGAAGAAATTGCTAATTTCAAAGAAACTGAAACCAGCCAATCCCTGTTAGATATGGCTATTGAAAACAGTCAGGGGCGTCTCGAAGATAATTTAATTGTACGTCATTTGATTAGTCAAGGGAGTCGCCAAACAAAAGCAAACAATCCATATTTCTTTCCCTCTTCATTACAAATTGCTGCAAAAAAGGGGCAGCTTGACTTAGTGAAATTATTAACCACTAGCCAAGAAGAACATGACCCATCGCCTGATAATAAAGCGCTAAGGCTCGCAATCCAGAAAGGTCATTTGGATATCGTTAACTATTTTATCAATGACTTAAGTTACAGCGTTAATACAATAATAGACGGTTTTACTGTGCTTCATATCGCCATTTTTGAAGGTCAATCAACCATTGTTGATTACCTTATTAACCACAATGCTGATGTCAATCAAATTAATTTTAGAGAGATTATCCCAGAAGACAGAATAATTGATGAAAAAACAGTTAACAGCATCAACAATATAATAAAAACAGGAAAATTGAATGCCGAACAAATAATTAAAGCTATTCATTTATTAGCGAGAAGCGCTCCTGATTCTCTGGAAGGCCTAGAGGTTGACTTCATAGAGGCAGATGAATATATCAGAACCAGAACCAGAGATATTATGGGCTTTATGATACATCTTTATCAGCTCGGTCTTCCTCAAGAAAGAAGCGACTTTATTGCAAGATCCTTGTCGAAAGAGTCATTCAACCAGACTAAAATGCTTTTCAAATTTAAATGGTTGAAAAATGGGGATTTATATCACCAAGAAAATGATACGTCACCAGAATATTACAGAGAAAAAAATGACGAGGGATCAACCTTATTACACTTACTAGCTGAATTGAATTATGTGCATGAATTAGGTTTACTAGTCAAAAAAATACCTCACGAAATATTGCCAGAGCTTATTACCACGAAAAATAATGCTGGACAAACGCCTCTCGATATCATACTCCGCAAGAACCCATATGCATTGGACACGATGATAAGTCGCTTGTCCATAAAAGATCTTTTAACTAAACGTCCTGAATTAAAAGAATTTCTACAACCCTTTTTTTTAAGTGCTCTTAGAAAAGATAGCTTGGAAAACATAGGTTATTTAATTATGAACGGTGCAAATTCATCAGAGCTTCGCCCAGAACAAAAATACAGGTTAATTCAACACGCCATATCAGCTGGCCAATTAAATATCGTTAAACATTTGTATGACGAAAATATAGATAGAAATCATCAAAAAAAGGCATTACATACTGCTGCAGAATTGGGTCAACTAGCGATAATTAAATATCTAGTGGAGGAGCAAGAAGCTGACCTAAGAGTAGCATGTTTTGATGATGATTTTATGCTACCGCAACATTATGCAGCCAAAAATGGTCAATTAGAGGTAGTAAAATATTTAATTGCAAGAGGGGTAGATACTAAAGAAATAGATGAGTTAGGCAATACTATGCTGGATCTTGCTCAGGAGAACAAACACCAAGAGATCGTTACTTACTTGATGAGTTTAGATGCTGAAAAAAATCATTCTGCCACTGTAGGAAATTATTCTTCAACTGCTTCTCCTCGTTTCTTTTCAAGTCCTCAATCCGACACAAAGGAAACTGAGGAAGCAATACCTACTCCCCAGAAGAGGAGTTTACAATAAATTTAACAATCAAACTCATGGAGCATATTTTGGAATACTTATCATTATCAATAACAGGGATGAATGGAAGCGTTTCTTCGTGGTAATCTGGGTAAATTATACACTCGTTCGAATTAGTCTGATGTTAAATTGAACTAATTCACTTAATATGAAGACATCGCTATATTCTGCATCAGGAAGTAAAAATTAATCAGGCTTTTGATTTAAAAGAATTTCTCTCATAAACTAAGTCCTTTATTTTATTGAAAGGAGAGAAATTTGAATTGGAAATTATTAAGACGGTTAAGCGTCTCGGTTTTGCTGTTACTGAGCACTATTTCTTTAAGTATGGCAACACCAATGCCAAAATTTACTTTACTTCCGAGAACAGCTACCTCACTAAATCTTCGTCCATTTGACACTGGCGTGGTAACTTACAGAGTAAGCAATAATACCCGTGTTACTCGTACCTTAACAACTGTGCCAGTAACAGGAATTACACAAATTACAACAGGGACAGGAATTTGTCCTCGACCTTTTACTTTGGCGACAGGCCAATCCTGTTTACTTTCCTTAAGCATTAGTGGTGCACAACTAACTGCCTCAGGAATTCACGGTGGTCCAGTTGTCTGTAAAACAATTGGCCGTGGAGATAATAATCCCAGTAAATTTCTTTGTTCTCAACCCGCAAGTCCTCATGTTCTCCATATAAATGCCGTGGACTCTGTTGTTTTGATACGAGTTTCGCCTCGCAATCTGTCGTTTCCTGTAGGAAGCTCGGGCACCGTTACCATTACCAATGTTAATACTAATCGCCAAAGTGCTAATAATATTACTGCTCACATTCCAGCGGGTAGCGGATTAACTTTCACTAACAATTGTCCGGCAAGGTTACCTGTAGGGCAAAGTTGTACAATAGTGTTCTCGAGCGCCAACAGCGAAACAAATACTTTAGTGGCTATTCACGGTTCAAATACCTCAAGCGCATTCGTTTCGGTAACCACGACTACCGCCACCATTTCGGCTGCAATAAGTTCTCAGCAATTGGAAGCAGATGGTACGTCAACAGTACAAATTACAGTCACGAATAGTACCGCAAGTGCAGGGCCAGCCAATGCGATTCAATTGCGATTGCCATCCACGTGGAGTGGCGTAAGTAGTGTCGCCAGCTCAGGATGCAGCAGTCTTGCCCCTGGAAGTAGTAACTGTATCTTCACACTGACAGCGACCAATCCTAATATTGCTAATACCATCATCATTCATGGAAGCAATACCAACACAGTACAGACTCCCAATTTAGCGTTTACGCAACAGGGGTTTCTTGTGTTTGCAGTGGACTCTGTCGCCAGAATAGCCAAGGTTATTTATCCTTCAGATAATAGTTTTGTCGGAGGGATAGTGTGGGATCCTTGTGGTGGTGGTTTTTGTACGGCTACAGCAGCAACTGATTTTTATGATGGAGAAACCAATACTGCCAATATCACTACGGCTCTCTCTGCGGCTGGAATTCCAGATAATACTTATGCTGCCAGTTTGTGCTATGAATTTACCAATGGTGGTGCCAATCCTGTAGGAACCTGGTATTTACCGGCTATTTGTGAGTTAGGCTCAGGTATTCCTGGACTCACCGCAAATTGCATTGAGGGTACACCAAATATTTATGACAATCTGGTATTAAAGGGCTTTGGTAATTTTACTATTAATGAAGTCTATTGGAGTTCAACCCAAGCTGATTTAGATCATGCCTGGTATCTCTATTCAGACACACCGCCTGGAGGCAATGATCAAGGTATAGACCTTAAGACCCAACCAGGTACAGTGCGTTGCGCTCGTCAGATAACTTATTAAATCCTATATCACCCGTGATAGTTTTGCGTAACGCGGGTGATCATTTGAATTTGCAATTAACCGGCAAAGTCCCATAGTTAGAGTTTAATAAAGTCAATTTCTATTGCAGGAGGTAAATTTTTCCATAAACTCAAAACATAGCCTCCTCCTCCTGAGCCTGTAGGTTTCACTGCTAAAGCGCCAGCATCCAATAATTTCTGCATATGTTGTTGTAGATTCTCACTGACAAGTCCCCAGGCTTTAAAGCAGTCAGCTGCTTCTTTAATTGCCGCTGCCAAGCTAGTTAAGGAAGCAGGGGAATCTTTCTCCAAAGCAGCTTGGGCATTTTTAACACTTTCTTTCATCCGATTGTCAATTTCCATTGCTTTTGCTATATCACTCTCCCATAGCGTTTGTACTTGCTGAATACAATGGGCAGTAATACCGAGCTGTCCACTGGAAGAAAGATACCAATGAGGATTCCATGTTTGTTGAATAGGTGTGGTTATTCCCTGCTTAAAATAAATACCAGCGCTCGCTGCTACACCTGCAACATCGAGGCCACTACTTTTACCATGGAATAAATTTTCAAGGTTTTTTGCAAAATCAGAAATGGATTGAGGATCCAACATCTGTTGTGCTGTAAACCAACGGGCCATCGCTACACAAAGTGCCGCTGAGGCCCCCATGCCTACGCCAATAGGAATATCATTGTATAAATGAAAATGACCACTTAAACTATTTAACGACTTACCCAATAACTGTTGACCTTGCTCTAGAACACTCCAGAAGAGTAAATGAATGTCGGCACTGTTTTGTCCCGCGTAATCGGCACTAAGTCTGGAGTTTGTTTTTGTATAACTTAACGTTAATTTTTTTTCGAAAATGGGAAATACAAGTGCACCATGGCCACGAAGAACGGCATGTTCTCCCGCAAGAATCCATTTGCCGTGTGTTGTTGTCTGAAAATCAGAGTACATCGTAATTACCAACCAGGTGGTCACGTTTAAATTGCAACGCCATTTCGGCTTGATCAGGACGATAAAGTAAATGAATATTCGGTCCAGCATCCATGGTAACTATAGGTCCATCTCCTTCACGTTGCCATAAATCCTGAAGGCTATGCAGCGCTTTACGGGTGTTATCGGTCATGTAAGAGAAAGGTTCTTTGCAGGTCATGAATAATTGGTGCATATCGTGAAATTCGCGCCAACAAATATGATAGGCACTTTCCCAGTCTTTTGCTTCAAAGGCTGTGAGTAACACTTTTAAATTTTCATTGGCACGCTGAGGGCGTGTAGGATAATGGGTGCTTGTTTTTACCCGACGGTGAGCTTCTTTGGATGATACCTTTTTTTCATCATGACTGATAATAATAACCTGGTGTTCCAGCTCCTGGTAATGTATCTGAACAGAGGAAACTTTCTCCTCCTGCCACAGTGCCCATGGAGCAAAAAAAGAGCGACAGGAAGACCCAGAACCTAAGCGACTTAATTGAGCCTGTGTTTCAACTGAAGGTAAGGGCGTGTTAGTTAATTCAGAAAGTGCCAAAACTGCACATTTTGTAAGCGCAGCAAAACTTGATGCTGAACTTGCCAAACCACTGCTATGGGGAAAATTGTTAGAAGAGCGGACAACAAAGGCGCCAGAATAGTGGAAGTGAGCTTTAAGGCGGGCCAGGTGTTCTAGAAAACGTGTTTGAGCGGGCTGAGATAACGTAAAACTTCCTGCACCAGGAATTTCCAGTGGTTCCCAAAAATCCTTTTTTCCCTGAGTAGTCTCAAGGACTACACTACTTAAGAGTTGATTCAAGGTATAGGATAAAGAGGGATTATCCGGAATATTATTGACTTCATCTTTTTTACCCATGTACTTAATTAATGCAATATTGGAGGGTGCTTGCGAGAGCCACTGCATCATTACTATCTCCTCTAACCTTATATCCAAATCATATTTATAAGTGCAACATTAAAAATAGCCTTCTCTTGAATACTGCGGATAAGCTGCAGTACGTAGTGATAGTATTTATTGCTTTACTTTAAACTATTCTGGCACTCTCAACCTAACAAGCATTTTAATCTTATTCTACTTTCTACTACCTACCGCGACTCGTTCGCGATATCCAGAAGTTCAAGCCAAGTGCTCTAGTGGCCTGGGGCATCATTCCACAAAATTTTATGAAGTTGCAACTGAAATCTGACAGGTAATTTGTCTTCTACGATCCAATTTGCAAGTTCTGTCGGGTTTAATTGATGCCAGCTTGGGGAAAATAAAATTTGTACTTTTTTGGGTAAATGATATTCGGCCATTATTTGACATGCCCATTTATAATCATTGTGACTGCATAGCACAAATTTAATTTGATCGGTAGGTTTTAAAAAAGCTAAATTGTCAAATAAATTTTTATCTGCCTCGCCTGAATCAGGCGTCTTTAAGTCCATCACAATCATAACGCGTTTGTCGATCTGACTAAGATCACGAGCACCACTGGTTTCTAAAGAAACATGGTATCCAGCGTCACATAACTCCTTGAGTAGAGGGATACAACCAGGTTGTGCCAATGGCTCTCCTCCCGTCACGCACACATGACTGCACTGATAAGAAGCTACTTTCTCTAAAATAGCGCTTAACGATGCCATTTTGCCACCACTGAAGGCATAAGTGGTATCGCAATAGTGACAACGCAGCGGACAGCCTGTTAAACGAACAAATACCGTGGGTAATCCCACGGTAACCGATTCACCTTGTAAAGAGTGGAAAATTTCAGTGATACGTAATTGGGTACTGCTGTGTTTCATGAAACGCCTAAGGTCTCCAGTTTTGTTGCTGCTAGTTGAGCTGTAGGTGTATCTGGATAATTTCGCAAAACTTCTTGCAGGCGCATTCTTGCATCTTCAATTTTACCTGAAGCGGCCAATGCATAACCAATTTTCAGAGTACTGGCTGCAGCCTTACTGGAAGAAGGAAATTTCTTTAACACAATCTCAAAGTGCTCAATAGCTTTTGCATAATTGCTCTTAACTAAATATAGCTCTCCTAACCAGTATTGTGCATTTGCTGTATAACCACCTTGAGGGTATTGAACTACAAAACGCTGCATTGCTGTTAATGCATCATCAAAACGCTTACTCTTCACCAGGTCATAAGCAGCCATGTAGCTAATTTGTTCATCGGCAGGGTTACCACGGGAAGTAGAATTTAGTGGGGCCGTGACTATATTTTCTGCTTGAATTTTAGATCTTGCTTGTGTTTCTGCCGGAGGTGGTGTTTGAATGTCAGCAGGTTTTAAGGATAACTCGGTAGGCTTATTGTCGGGAATAGCGGGCGCTGCTTGCGCAGATTTGCCAGGATTTGTATTGCGTAGACGGGCATCCAGGTCTTTATAAAAAGCTAATTGTTGTTGCTGTAATAATTTTAAATCATGAGCCTGTATTTCCAGCTGCCCTCGCAGTTCCTGAAGTTCCTGTTGCAATCCATGTAATTTATCAAGTAAGCCTGCATTGGCATTGTTACTATCGCTATTATCTTGCGCAAGAGCTATCTCTTCCTCATCGTCCATATCATTTAATTGAGCTTTGGCAACAGGCTGCTCTATAGCGGCCTGTTGATCATCATCCAAAATCGCAAAATTTTCGCTATCATCAACTACAGGTGCTTCGGCAAAAACCTGAAAAGAAAAAATCCAGGAGAAGCATAAGCAAAGTAAAAGTCGATGGGATTTAATCATCGTGTAGCCTCATACGTTAGCTCGACACGACGGTTTTGCATATGAGAAGCCTCGTCATGACCGAAGTTAGCAGGACGCTCCTTACCATAACTTACAACACGAATCTGATTTCTACCCACACCAGCCATACGCATTAATTCGGCGACGGTATTAGCACGACGCTCACCAAGTGCAATATTGTATTCGCGACTACCACGCTCGTCGGTATGGCCAGCTAATAAAACGCGTGCACCAGGATGGGTTTTCAAATATTCTGATTGTGCGTTAAGAGAAGCTGTGTATTTAGGATTAAAAGAACTATCATCATAAGAGAATAAATAAATCTGATTATGGGGTGCCTGTGTAGTATAAGATTCACCCGGCTCTTGACCTGCAAATCGACTTAATTGCCCCAGACCATGAGCAGATGCGCCACCATCAGCGCCCATACCATCAGCACTGCCAGGGGTTCTTGAACAGGATGCGAGCAGCACCACGCTGGCGGCAACAAGTCCCAACTTAAAAAACGATCTGGCTTTCATCCTTTTATTCTCCTTCTTATTCGAATTACTAATAGTTAAATCGCCACAATGGCGGCTCATTGTACAATTGTTTTCACTGTTTCGCTATCGTCTCGAATACATTTAAATGAAAAGCTCACTATCCCGCGCTCCTAATATGATTTATTACAAATTTGGTGAGTGCTGCAGTGAATAATTGGGAAGCCTGATTTGCAGCCAATACCCCACCATAAGGAGTATCCGCTGGGCATGGAACAACATAGCTGAAGATGCGTGAGGCAATAACATGATTATCTTCTACACGAACCAGCACGGTTTTAACAACAAAATGAAGAGTGCTGGGTTTTGTTAAAAAGCTTTGATGAAGTTCAATCAATTGAGTATCGATACGATATTCAGTAACTTCCGCACCAGGACTTGAAGCAACAACATGAAAATAACCACTGCGTTGTAAACTTTGTATAATCAAAGGGAGTAACATCTCTGCCGGCTGATCTACCCAGGCACTATGAACAAACGGTGTTAATTCATAAGCTTTCACCGTATATAACATCTCTTCCCCCTGATAACCTGCCACTGCATCCGGCATATTTACAAAAATGGAATGCTTTGAAGGGGTTTTGGTGAGTTGCTTTTTACTAAAGGCACCAAGCTTGTATTGATTAGTTACCAGAGGTTTTACCGCGCAACTTGACAAGAGAACAAGAATTAATATTATTACACTATATTTTCTCACAATTTACTCTCCTGGCCCAGGCTTTGGGGGCTTCGTACCCCGAATTAGAACAGAAGGATTCTGTCGCATTTGCGCACTGATCTTTTCAAGATTGGCAGCGATCACATCCAGTCGACGTAATAAAACCACTGCTGGAGGCACTGCTTGTTGCGAAATTTTATTAATAGCTAGTTTTCCCGCTTTCATGGTGCTTGCTATTTCATCACCGGCGTGACTTACTGAATTAGCCATGGTGTTAAATTTGCGTACCCCAGTTTTTAAGTCGGCAACGACAGCAGGAAATTCTTTGCTCACTTTCGCAGCATTATTTAAAAATATATCTGCACTTTGTAAGCTTTGGTGAATATGCTCACTATCCTTGGCAATAACATCTGTTACGGTCTTAAAATTGGCAAGTGTTTTTTTAATGTATTGCGCGTTTTCTTTATCAAATATTCTACTGACTTCAACACTCACCTTATTTACATTTTCAGACACTTCTTTAAGAACACTGTCGAGTTGGTGAAATAGCGAAGGTTTCGAAGGAATAATAGGGTAGCGATGGTTAGGGGCTTTTCTTAATGGGGTTAAATCAGATGAGCTGGCGGAAAGTCCTACATAAGTTGTGCCTGTGATTCCTTGTGAAATTAAAGTGGCACTGGTGCTGGTGGTAATGGGGGTTCCTTCTTCAATACTGAGTAAAAGTCTGACTTGCTGTGGATCTTGCTGACTAAGTTCAATGCTTTTAACAAAACCTACTTGAACACCATTAAATTTAACGACAGCTTCATTGGTTAACCCTGACACTGCTTCGTGCATAAATACTTCATAAGTGTGATATTTTTTTTGTTCAAAACCAACAGATAGCCATAGACCTGCTGCAAGCAGTCCGGCTATTAAAATCAGAACGATAATACCTACAACCGTATAATTGGTTTTTGCTTCCAAAAAACACACTCCCAAGTTTGTATTGCTTCAGTTTAAAGTTTACTGAAGTATTCAGCAATTAAAGGATGTTTATTTTTTATTAGATTATCAAGTGGCCCAATATCGAGTACTTTACCTTCACCGAGAAAGGCAATTCGATCGGTGGTTCGTTTTAATGATTCAATATCATGGCTAATCATAACAATCGTCAAGTTTAATGTATCTCTTAAAAAAAGAATAAGCTCATCAAATTGTCTCGCGCTGCGTGGATCAAGTCCTGTTGTAGGTTCGTCCAGGAATAGTAATTCAGGATCCATAGCAAGAGCCCGGGCTGCCGCAGCACGTCGTTGCATACCCCCACTTAATTCAGATGGAAATTTGCCGGCGGCTTCTTTAGGTAACCCAACTAAAGAAATTTTTAACATGGCAAGTTCTTCCATAAAATTTTTATCAAGCGTGGTAAATTCTCGCATAGGAAAAGTGATATTTTCCAACACGGTCATTGCTGAAAAAAGAGCACTATGTTGAAATAACATCCCCCAGCGTCTTCTTAGCACATTCGCCTGATGACTATCAAGCTTTGAGATATCCTGACCAAAAATTTTCAAACAACCATCTGTAGGTTTTAATAGCATGAGAAGACTGCGCAAGATAGTAGTTTTACCACTACCGCTGCCACCGATAATTGCTAAAATTTCTCCTTTTTCGACAGTAAGATTTACATCAGAATGTACCCATTGGCCGCCCAGATAGTTTTTTAATCCTGTAATTTCAATGATTGGTTCGCTCATGACTATAAATTTAACCAGCTATAGATAATGGAATAGATTGCATCAGCGATGATAATCAAAAACAAAGCTTGCACTACACTTTTGGTGGTTTGGCTACCTATTGTATCCGCCTCCACCCGAAATCCTTGAAAACAGCCTACTAATGAAATCAATAAGGCAAAGGCTGGTGCTTTATATAAGCCTAGCATTAATTGATCAAGTCCAACACTGTCCTTCAAACGCAGCATGAAATCAGAATAGCTCACATTAAGCATCCATTTTGACATATATAAAGCGCCCAGGATACTAAACACATCAGCCCAAAAAATAAGTAGAGGAAAGATAAACAACAAGGCAATTACTTTGGGCATAACCAGAAGTTCTGTTGGTGATAATCCCATGGTTTTAAGCGCATCGACTTCCTCATTAATTTTCATGCTACCGATTTGGGCAGTAAAAGCGGAGCTTGTGCGTCCGGCAACAATAATGGCAGTAATGAGAGGACCAAATTCCCGAAAAATAGCAAGACCGGATAAATAGGCAATAAAAAAATTGGCGCCATAAGTTTGTAGTTGCAATCCCATCTGATAAGCCAAAACAATACCAATCAGAAAGGCCAGTAGCCCGACGATAGGTAAAGCCTGTATACCGGCGGAATGAATATTTGAAACAATACTGGGTAATTGAAAACGTCGCCAGTAACCAAACGCTTCAAACATTTTTGAACTCAAATCGCCGATTAGGATAATAAAACCATCAAGTTGTTTTAGTTTGTGGATAGTTTCCTCACCGACACGCGCAAAAAAATTTTTTTTAGGTGGCGGTGGTGGTTTGTAATCCAGAGTATCCTTCTTCTTTTCAAGAAGATTAAACAAGGCTTGATGTTCTTCATGAAAATTAATCAGTTCAATTTTGTTGTCTCTGGTTTTCAAGGTATTAATGCAGTGCAAAAGGGCGAGGGCACCGGCACTATCAAAGTGGATAAGTTTCTCTCCATTGAAGGTGAGTTGGGTGGCTTCCGGGAGTGCTTCTTCATGAAAGCGTTTTAACAATCCATCCAAATGAAGAACGGACCAGGATCCTTCGCATTGATAGGTATTTTTTTCCTCATTAAAAATTAATTTGGCCGAAGGATTTGCCTTAATCATAATTTACTATCATCTTAAAAAATAACCTAGCATAATACGAATTTCTCTCTGTCGCAAAATACTTATATAACGTGTTTAATTTAAAACAACTACCACTCTTTTTTGGGAAATCGATCCTGGTTATTTTCGATTAAAGCATGCCATGAAAACCATTTTGGCTATCTTGATCACACTTTTTCTTGTTCAAAATGAGTCAGTAGCGACAAAGGCAATGGCGTCTATCTCCTGTGCTATATCAATGCAAGGTTCATTTGCTAAACACTATCTGTGGCGAGTAGGGCAGATTATTTTATTTGATATTTTTTATTTTGCTTCATTTAGTTTAGGACTTGCTATTCGTGAGGCTGATAATTTAAAGGCGATTGTGTTGATATTATTGGGATTTACCGTGAATTACGCTCGTCGGTTTAGATTACAAACCAGCGTGGCTCCGCTGATGATTTGGCTTTTGTGTTTTATGGCAACCATTTTACCTTTTAGTTCTTCCGCTGAGGCATGGAGTCATATTCATGGTTTAATTACAGGTTTAGTTGTTTCGGCTGTGGTGATGCTGGTCATTTTTCCAGAAAATTATCGGCGGTTGTATGTACACAACTCCAATCGTTTCTTTAGCAGTTTGGCGCAGGGTTTAAATGAAATGAGGCGCTATCTTTTACTGCCTGGTAATTCTTTGGATTTTTACCGCCTTTCTTTTGTGCGAACCAAAAAGCGTTTAAATCGTTTGCTGGATAGTAATCAGAGTATTGATCAGAGCGATCTGTTTGATGAGCAACAGGAAAATTTAATTAGCGAGCTAATGCTTTCTGAATATGCATTAGCCCAAGCTTATATCATTATGATTGATGCCTATTGCCATCTGGGCACTCACCATCATTTTTTATCCAAAGAACTCAGATTAAGAATAAGTAAAATTAATAAACAGCTTTCACAATGGTTTGCTTCAGCTAAAATGGATAAGTCTTATAAAGTCAGTGCCGAACAAATAGAAATTTCTTTCGAAAAATTGATCCAGACAGTCAGTAAAGAAAAAATAACTGCGCCTGATTTAGTAATGGCAATTTTAAACTTGAATTTAAGTTTAAGATTTATGGTTCAACAATTTAATAAACTGTTGGATTTTAGTCATGAAAATTAGAAATACCACCCGAATGGCGTTTCAAGCGGCTATAGCCATTGCCATCACAGAGCTAATTAACAGACAATTTGAGATGGATCATGGTTACTGGGCCACGCTAACAGCGATGGCGTTAACTGCACAAACCTGGGGCGAAAGTGTAAAGCGGTCGATTGAACGTGTTTTAATGACTATTTTAGGTGGAGTTTGTGGTACTTTTTTATATTTTATTCTTCCTCCCAGTGAAATTCTTACTATAACCATTCTGTTGGTTTTTATTTTTTTTACTGTCTATTTGCTTACGATTAATAATCTGATTGCTGTTTTTACCTTAACTGGTTTTGTTGTTTTTTTCTTTGCCTTGCTTGATGATTGGAATTTTCTGTTGCTAACACAGCGAATTGAGGAAACAGCCTTAGGAGCCTTAATAGCAGTATTAGTAGGTTTTTTTTTCTTACCAGTTAAAACCAACGTTACAGAAATTTTCATTGCTTACCTTGAAAAAATGGATAGAAGTATCGCTTCTATTTTTGGCACATTACCTCAAGAGCAACTCATAATTAAACAAGACTTGCTGATGGAATTTCAAAAAATACGTAAACAAGCTTTATCTATTCGTTATGAGGTTTTTTTTCATCGCATGACGATGCGAGATTTTAATAGTCTTCTCACCCAAATTTTATTCTGTACGCAGTATATTGCTAATGTAATTGAAGCTTATCAATGGTTATGTACTATTTTAAGCGAGGAGGATAAAAAAAATATTGCTATAGCCGTGCATATCACCCAGCATAATATACAAGTATTGGTAAAGCTCTTAAATAATTTCAAGTCTAATGAAATGATTTCTGCACAGCATTTGCTCGATATACTTGATAAAGCAATTACTCTCCATCCAAAACAATTTGTAGCATTAAATGATAAGGCACTTGGTTTTTATAATTTAATGTATTTTTTTGCCCGTCTTAATACACGCTTGCATGATTCTTATTCACTGTTGCTGCAACTAAGCGATTAAATCGATGGTTTCTAGACGGCATTAAATTGTGCTAAAATATATACCATTTTTATAGTGTAATTATTAGGGCATGCAAGACAACTACAATCAATTTGAAAAACGCAAACAGGATCATATTGCTCTTGCGTTAATGGAAGCGAATCAAGCCAGTGAACGGAATGCCTTCGACGAAATTTCTCTCACTCATGAAGCACTGCCTGATCTAGATTTTGCTGATATTACAATCCGTGGTGAACGGTTTGGCCAACCTGTTGAGAAACCTTTTTTAGTGAGTTCGATGACTGCTGGACATCGGGATGCGATTAATATTAATCGTAATTTGATTGCAGCCTGTGCTGAAAGTAAATGGGCTATGGGGGTGGGATCTCAGCGACGTGAATTGACAGATAGGGAAGCAGCTACAGAATGGAAAGAGTTACGTAAAGATTTTCCTGAGGTTACTTTGTTCAGTAATTTGGGTATCGCCCAAATAATTAATACGCCAATAGTTAAACTTCAGCGTTTAGCAGATGCTTTACAGGCCCAGGCATTAATTGTTCACTGCAACCCTTTACAAGAAGCAATACAGCCTGAAGGGACGCCTTCATTTAAAGGATGTTGGCGTGCGCTTACCCTTTTAGTGGATAAACTCCCAATTCCTGTCATTGTTAAGGAAACAGGTTGCGGCTTTTCACTTTCAACGCTTAAACGTTTAAATGAAATCGGAATCAGCGCGGTTGACGTCAGTGGTTTGGGTGGAACACATTGGGGAAGAATTGAAGGACATCGTGCCGCCGAAGGTAGTGTTCACCAACGTGCTGCAGTGAGCTTTCGTAATTGGGGAATTGATACGGTACAGAGTGTTAAAAATGCGGTTTCCTTGTCTCCATCTTTTGAGGTGTGGGGGTCAGGTGGTGTACGTCATGGGCTGGATGCTGCCAAGCTATTTGCATTAGGTGTAAGCACTGTAGGCTTTGCAAAACCGATGCTCGATGTGGCCTTGCAACATGCAGAAAACGTATATGCTCTGATGACAGCAATTGAATATGAATTAAAGGTTGCTATGTTTTGCACTGGTAGCCGGATACTCGCTGAACTTAAGGAGAAGGCATGCTTTTAAGCAATAAAGCCGATCAATTATTTCAGGGTTTTTCCAAGTTAACACGTGAGGAACGTTTTCAACGTTTATTAGAGCTGGGTGCTTTAACTGCTGAAGATATTCAATACCTGCAGCAGGGAGGAGTAAAAGAGACTATTCTTGCGGATAAATTAATTGAAAACGTTATTGGTTATTTTCAGCTTCCTTTAGGAGTAGCCACTAACTTTTGTATTGATGGAGAAGACTACGTTATTCCTTTAGCAGTTGAGGAAACCTCCATTATTGCCGCCCTGTCTAAAACTGCCAAATGGATAAGACAGCATGGAGAAATTAAAACCTGGGTAACCGGGGAGTGTATTCTTGGTCAAATTCAAATGGCAAAGGTTAGTGATTTTGCCAGGTTGTCCACTATTTTTAGTGAAAATAAACAATTTTTAATTGAAAAAGCCAATGAAGAAGTGGCCTCTACCATGGTTAAACGAGGTGGTGGTGTCATAGACTTGCAATTGCGCCATATCCCTCGGCATGATGGCGGGGATATGGGGGTTATTCATGTCACAATGAATACTTGTGATGCTATGGGTGCCAATATTATTAATCAGGTTCTCGAATTTTTAAAAACGCCGATAGAAAATATCACTGGTGAACAAGTTACCATGTGTATTCTATCCAATCTAAACGATGAAAAACTAACTACAGCAAAGGTAACTATTCGTAACGTCGAGCCAGAATTAGGGGAACGTCTACAAGAAGCTTCCTTATTTGCAGAAATTGATCCTTATCGGGCCGCTACTCATAATAAAGGCGTAATGAACGGAATTGATCCAGTATTAATTGCGACGGGTAATGATTGGCGAGCTGTAGAAGCAGGAATTCATGCTTATGCGACTCGCTCTGGTCACTACCAGGCTATCACGCGCTGGCGTTACCAGGAAGGATGCCTTGTTGGTGAGTTAACAGCACCAATTATCGTTGGTACTGTAGGTGGGGTTACAGCACTGCATCCTACAGCAAAACTTTGTTTACGTATGATGGGTGTTCAATCAGCCAACCATTTATCCCGTATACTGGCAGCAGTAGGTTTGGTGCAGAATTTAGGCGCTATTCGAGCCTTATGTACTGAAGGAATTATTCAAGGTCATATGAAGTTGCACATCGATAATTTGCTATTAGTAGCAGGGGCTACAGATCATGAAATGCCAGTTTTGAAAGAACGCTTGCAGCACTGGTTGATCACAAATAAACGAGTGAGTGTCAATAACGCTTATGACCTTTTAACTGAAATTAGACAAGCTCGGATAACCTCATGAAATGGCATATCCCGGCGAAAACGTTTTTAGTTGGCGAATATGCCGCTGTCGCTGGTGGTTCCGCCATCGTATTAACAACCGCTCCCTGTTTTGAATTAGCCATTGCCCATGACAGTTTAATGCACGGTATTCATCCTGAGTCGCCTGCAGGACAATGGTGGATACACCATTGTATTCCCATGCAGGGATTACACTGGCGTGATCCTTATGAAGGAAAGGGAGGGCTAGGGGCCTCCAGTGCTCAATTTATAGGTGCATACTTTGCAAGTTGCCATCTATTACATATTAAACCAAATCTTGAAGCTCTACTGGATGCTTATTACCAATTTGCCTGGAAAGGAGAAGGGTTAAGGCCAAGTGGCTATGACGTGTTGGCGCAAGTCCAAAATCGCTGTGTCTATATTAATCGTCAAAACGATAGCATGGAAACTTATGATTGGGTTTTTGAAGACGTTGCTTTTTTATTACTGCATAGTGGTCAAAAGTTGGCAACCCATTATCATCTGCAGCAAATGACCTTACCAGCTTCCATTAATGAGTTATCTGCTATTACAGAGCACGCCAAGCGAGCGTTTGAACAAGCAAACAGTCATGCGCTAGTTGAGGCAATTAATAATTACCAGCAAACGTTGATAAATTGTAATCTTGTTGCACCGCATAGTTTGCAGCATATTCAAATTTTTAGACGGCAGGAAGATGTCTTGGCCGTTAAAGGCTGTGGTGCTTTAGGCGCGGATGTTTTACTTCTGATTGTACCGAAGCGTGTGTTAAAGCCCAAAGTTAGCAGTTTAATCGCAGAAGGCTGGACGATTTTGGCGGGCAGTGATGATTTATACACAGGTCGAGCACTAATGAAAAATAAAAGACAGAAAACACTTGAAATTTTACCTTAATCCGGTATCATTCCAGCCTCTTTAGGGCCGTTAGCTCAGTCGGTAGAGCAGGAGGCTTTTAACCTCTGTGTCATAGGTTCGAATCCTATACGGCCCACCACTAAAGTAGTAATTTAATGTGGTGTGATCTAAAATTTTGTTTACCTGTAAGGGCCGTTAGCTCAGTCGGTAGAGCAGGAGGCTTTTAACCTCTGTGTCATAGGTTCGAATCCTATACGGCCCACCATTCTGGCTATGCTTTTCAAAGTCCAGACAACAGTGTAGCAATAAACCGAATTATCAAGCAGTAACCCAAATTGCGCTCGTAGCTCAGCTGGATAGAGTACTTGGCTTCGAACCAAGGTGTCGGGGGTTCGAGTCCCTCCGAGCGCGCCATTTAGGGGATCGGGCGGGTCTTCGGGTCTTCCCCAAATCCGGGGGCACTTTACTCATCCACAAAGCACTCTAACTCTTAATCTATAATTTTCAAAATTTGGGTCTTCCCCAAATCCGGGGGCACTTTACTCATCCACAAAGCACTCTAACTCTTAATCTATAATTTGGGTCTTCCCCAAATCCGGGGGCACTTTACTCATCCACAAAGCACTCTAACTCTTAATCTATAATTTTCAAAATTTCTAAACCCATAAGCCCTGCGTTGAATCAATTTCAGGGTCTTCCCCAAATCCGGGGGCACTTTACTCATCCACAAAGCACTCTAACTCTTAATCTATAATTTTCAAAATTTCTAAACCCATAAGCCCTGCGTTGAATCAATTTCATCTTTCGATGAAACCCTTCAGTTATTCCATTATTCTTAGTAAAACGAAGCATTCTAACGACTTCCTCTCTCCATTTAAATAGTGTATTTCCTAAAGTTCTAAGCGATTGAAAAGCGCTTTGCTTTAGTTCTTTAACCATTTCCAAGAATTGCGGTAATAAGCGTTTACACTCTTTTGCTGTACAATGCTTCTTAGTTAATAGTTCATGCAACTGTTGTTTAAAATCATAAATCGCAGCAATCGCGGGTTGTTGTTTCAGGTATTGGTCGCGTTTGCTTAAACGTAATGACGTTAGATTCTCTGGCTTTGTCTTCAAAGCCATGAGTGTGCCTCTTTGATACTTCATTGTGGGATCAATTTGATGAAAGGTTTGCATGCTCAGTTGGTTAATTAATCGGATGACATGAAAGCGATCAGCCACAATCTTGGCCTTAGGAAAGTGGCGTTTCACCAAAGCCCGATAGCTGCTACTTAAATCGATACACACGACACGTACACGCTCTTTGCCTTCCAATGTTTTAAAATAAGCCTCTAAATCTCGCCCTGAGCGGCCTTTAACAATATCAAAAATATTCGTACTCCTTCTATGTTTCTATTTCCCTCAACAATTATTTGCAATTAGCACTGATAATCAAATTGTTATCTTTGGTGATAGCTATTCTGACAATGGTAATACCTTCAAAAAATCCTCTAATACTTACCCTGGCCGTGCTTATTCATTAGGGCGATTTACGAATGGTCCAACCTGGTCGGAGTATTTAGCTATGAAGTTGGGTATCGATAATATGGATATTACAGCATATAGAAATTATGCTTATGGCCAAGCTCAGCTCTTGGGTAAAATAGAGCTTTTGACTCATAATGAAGAAAAAGAATGGTCCTTCACTGTTCCCGATCTGTCATCACAAATCGATGAGTATCTCAAGGATGTAAATATAAATCCCAATAATTCTTTATTCTTTGTATTTATTGGAACTAATGATGTGTTGAATTACAAACCAATTAGTAAAGAAGAAAATAAAGCTTTTATTAGCGATTTACTACATCACTTAAGTCAACAAATTAATCGTTTAAAGGAAATTGGTGCAAATAGAATTATTTTATTTAAATGGCGTGATTTAAAACATTTTCCTCTATCTAAACAATTAGCTGATGAATATCAAAATAACTATCTGAATACTTTAGATGAGATGATTGAACAATTTAATCTAGGAATATTAAATCTTTATCAAAATGATAGGATTGTCCATCTTTATGATACTTATTCCTTTGATTACAAAGTTTATTCTTCACTCAAAAAATATCAATGGAGAGGTCAGAAACTGTATCTTTATGAGAAAGAGAATGCCTGTTATCTCCATGGCGGTAATTATATAGATTATATTCATAATAAGTATTGCTCCTCTCCGTGGACTCATTGGTTTTTTGATCGGATTCATCCAACAACCTATATCGATTTTCTAATGAGTGAAGATGTTTATTTCTTTTTAGTCAAAGCAAACTTGGTATAATAATATGAGATTATCTCAAGCATTAAAACATTATGATCTAATCGTTGAAAATGGCCCTCTAGGTACACGTCTCAAGTATGACTATGGCCATACTGGCAATGATTTTTCTAAAGATAGTCAGAGTAGAAAAATATTAACTGAGTTATATAAAGGCGATATAGCTATCGCACGCGAATATAATACTCCCATTATTATAAACGCCGCGACCTTTCGAACTAGCCGTAATCATCTTGCCACCAATGGTCTTATAGATTTTGAGCAGGTAAAAAAAATTAATTTAAATAATCTTCAAGTTATAATTGATTTGAAGAAAGAGGTGGAAAGCGACGTAACTGTGATTCTTGGTGCGCCACTGGGCTCCATGTTTGATGCTTATAGTGTGGAAAATAAACCAAGTATTGAAGAAGCTTACAATTACCATAAGGAACAAATCAATCTTTTTAAAAGTATGCCAGTTGATTTTATCAATATAGTTACTCTACCCACTCTCTCAGAGGCGACAGGGATAGCCCGAGCATGTGATGAATCAGGAATGGAGTATACAATTGGATTTATTTTGGGGAACAATGGAAAATTATTAGATGGTACTACTCTTAATGAGGCTATTACAGAAATAGATAGTAGAACTAATCATAAGCCTCTCGGTTATTTAGTTACCTGCACACACTCATCAGTTATTGAACTATTAGACAGCAATTCCAAAAATATAAATAGATTAATCGGATTGCAAGCAAACGGCTCTTGTTTGTCACCCACTGAGCTAGCAAAATTAAACAAGCCAGTTGCGGATGAGCCAGAACAATTCTCCCAGGAACTAAAGGAATTAAAGGACAAGTTGAACTTAAAAAAACTTGGTGGGTGTTGTGGTACCACCAAAGAGCATCTCTCCCAAATTATACAGGTTTCTCAATATGAGAATCGTTTTGTGCTTTCGTAAGAGGTAAATATTATGTCGAATACCTGTATCTTAGTATTAGGAGCAAATCAATTTCAAAGAGAAAGATCTTTAATCGGTATTGAAAAAGCGATTAATGCAACGGTTATTACAGTAGCCCCGAATGCACCTTTCCATGAGAATAAATATCCTTCAAAAGTTATTCGTTCTAGTGAAACGAATCCTGATGTGCTACTCCAAGATGTGCAAAATTACTTACATAAAAGCAAAATGCATTTAATTGGTGTTATACCATTAAATGACTTTGTACTAAATTCTGGATTCGTTATTGCACAGTTTTATAAATTGCCATACAACAGCGCTGAAACAATTATAAACTGCCGATATAAAAATAAGCTTAAACAAGTTTTGGCGAATGCAAATTTACCAGTAGTTAAGAGTTATGAAATTTCATCTTTTAAAGATGCCGATGGAGTTGCCCCTCCTAAACCGAACCATCTAGTTAGCTGAAATGGCCAATCGAAATTCTCTTGGAGCCATCCTATTAAGCCCTTTATGTGGGGCAAAATTATTATAATCCTCAAACCAAATCGGTAAGTTTTTCATTAATGATTCAGCATTCATAGGATCATAAAAAGCGATATAATCGCGTTTAAAAGTTTTTACAAAGGCTTCTGCCATGCCATTGCTTTCTGGGCTATAAGCAGGAGTTGTGCAAACATCAAACCCCAGCTCTCTAGCAAAGCTAACAGTTTCCCGTGCTACATAGCAAGGACCGTTATCACTTAGCCACTGAATAGTTTTTGGAAGCTGGTTTATTTTACCAAATCGATACTCAACACTTTCGAGTATTAAATCACGAATGGCAGCACCATCAATTCCAACAGTTGATGCAATATAGCTAAGAATTTCTCGGTCACAAGTATCCATAGAAAAAGCGATAAATACTCTATCTCCATTAGCACATTGAACACTAAAACTATCGGAGCACCATCGGGTATTGCTATGCAAGGTAATAATTTTTCCGTCATGTAGTCGTGTTGGTTTTTTTCCGTAGGCTGGAAGTAATAAGCCATTCTTTTTCATAATACGGTAAACTCCTTTATGGTTTACTTTATTCTTATTTTCCTGCTTTAGTTGACGATTAAGTAATGTGGTTACACGGCGATAGCCATAACTAGCTCGTTTATCAACTATTTTCTTTATATAAGGTAGCAAGAGCTCGTCTTCCTCTGGGTTGACTCGAGACGCACGAGAACAATTTTTTTCCATCTTTTTTATCCTTGTCGTTAAATGGGAACGGGAAACTTTAAGAGCATTGGCTATGGCTCTTATTCCATATCTTCCACTCCGAGCAAGGATTGTCGCGAGATCAGTTTTTTTTCGCGACTTAACTTCACTGCTTCTTTTAAAATCTCGTTTTCTAAAGTCTTTTTACCTAAGATTCTTTCTAATTGTTTAATTTGACGTTTTAACTCATTTACTTCCCTTTGTGGTACAACATCCTATTATGCTTGGTTAAAAGGTTCTGAAAGCTCACGTATACAAGAAGATAAACGTTTAGCACAAACGCTTCGGGATGAATTTTTGCAATCGCGTCAAACCTACGGCATGCCTCGATTACAACAGGCATTGCGTAAGTTGGGTAAATATCATGGGAAAAAGAGGATCAAACGCTTAATGCAGCAGGAAGGACTCAAACCTAAAGCGGCAAGGCGTTTTAAAGTGACAACAGATAGTCGCCACTCAAAGCCTGTGGCCGAAAATATTTTGGGAAGACAATTAATCCTGTTGCTATTAACACCGCTTGGGCGTTTGATATAACCTACATTCATACTGATGAGGGCTGGCTTTATCTAGCTACGGTCATGGATTTATTCAATCGAAAGATTGTCGGTTGGAGCATGGGAACTCGGTTGGTTACAAGCCTTATTGAAGGTGCTCTTATCATGGCGATTCACCGCAATAACCCACCTAATGGCGTCATTCATCATTCTGACAGAGGATCTCAATATGCAGTAATGCTGATCAATCGCTTCTCAAAAACATGGTTTTATTTGCTCCATGAGTGGCTCGGGTAACTGTTATGACAATGCAGTTATGGAAAGTTTCTATCATACTTTGAAAGTCGAAATGATTTATGGGGAACAATATAAAACTAGAAAGGAGCTCAATTAGCTCTATTCGATTACATTGAAGTGTTTTACAATCGTCAGCGCATCCATTCAATTTTAGGGTTTCAGACCCCGAATGACTTTAGGTTGGTTGCATAATGTTGGTGTCCGGTTTTTCGAGGAAAGATCAGTCGTAGCATAACCAACTTTCCGATTAAACGAATGCTCATCAAGGCCTAATACTCTAGGACAAGAACGTGTCGCTATCTTCTTATGGCGAAGCTCATAACCGTGATGATACCAGCCCTCTACAGTTGATTTCCCAAGCTTTAAATCACGGGACAAATCCTTTTGACTCACTCCTTTACTGTGATAATGAAAGATCTGTTTACGTAAACTCTCTGTCGCTCTTTGATGTTTACCTATCCCAGGAAAGCGTTGATTAAAATAACGACCGCAAGGTGGGCAATAATATTTATAAGCCTTTAAGCACAAATAGCTACGACGTAAACTAATAGACTCATGACGTATACGTCTTATAAAACTGTCTTTTTTACGTAACTTCTTATTTACCGCAATGAATACAACGAACCACCCAACGATGGCTTACCTCTATATATACCGGGTTTTCTCCACTTACTCTTTAATAGAATATCCCGGTCAATTTAGGATACAATCTTTCTTAGGCATTTTAATCTTCCTTTTGACCCTCAAATCAAAGGTTAGTCTAAACTAACTTGATTAAAAGGCCTTATTTGGGGTAGAGCCATGGAATCAGCCTGATTATGGGTGCAATAATGGATATTAAGATCATTAATCAAATTATTAAACAAGAAATACAATTACTTAATAGAACTGATTCGCCAGATATACTTGCTGAGCTTATTGATGATGAGTTTGTAGAAATTGGTAGTAGCACCGTTGTTAATGATAAAACTGAAGTAGTGCGATGGCTTGCCAGTGATGATAAATCTGAATATGTTGGAGATGCCTTTAAAGCTTATCCGCTTGCTGAGAACATCCTCATATTAACCTATATTAGTACGACGAAAGGCCCCTCAATTACTGAAAAAAGACAAACTATGCGGTCTTCAATTTGGAGATTGACAAATGGTCACTGGCGCATGGTTTTTCATCAAGGGACTCCATTAAAATAGGGAGGAAACATCTCTAGTAAAAGGCTAAGTGCCCTTATACATTTTTTTAAACAAATGGGTATCTGGATTTAACACCTTGCGGAGATCAACAATGTTTTCTCCTAACGTTTTAGACACATAAAAATGATCTTTATCCCCAAGATAAGCGGTTGCATCCAACCCCATTTTAGAGGATAGACCACGACTGTCACCCGACGGATCAAGTTTTGAGCCTAAGGCACGATTCATCACTACCAAATCACGATCGGCTTGAAAACGAGTTGCGACCGCCCATTCAATTTGATCGGGTGAATCAATATCAATATCTTCATCAACAACGGTAACTAATTTGATATCGTAGTGCATACCAAAAGCACAAGCGATAACATTTTTTGCTTGACCATACTGATTTTTTTCATTTTAATTACTATGTGGTAGCGACCCTGTCCTCCCGGAGTTAGACGTAGGTCAGTGACATTTGGAAAGATAACCTGCATTCGTTCTAAAATACTCGCTTCACGTGGCACCCCACCTAAAACGATATTTTCTGCCCCTGCAGGGTTATTGGTTTGATAGATTGGTGACTTGCGATGAGTGATACAATCAATTTGAATCACGGGAAGCATACTATAACCAGTATAATATTTGGGAAATTCACCAAAAGGGCCTTCTAAGCAGCGTACATTAGGTAAAATGCGTCCTTCGATAGAAAATTCGGCAGTTGCTGGAATCATGATATCGTTAGTATACGACTTGACCACTGGTAATGGTTTACCTTTTAAAGCACCTGCAATTTCAAGTTCGCATAGGTCAAGTGGTGCCATAGCTTGAGAAGAAAGTTGCACAATTGGATCATGGCCGATAGTGATCGTGATCGGCAGAGGCAAATTCTGCTCTTCTGCATAACTAAAGTAAGCAAATAAATCCTGTGGTAATATGAGTATACTTAGTTTATCCGGTGCTTGAACCTGCATACGGTGTATATCAAAATTTTGTTTTTTGGTTACTAGATTTTTAGCGTTTACACATCCAGAAGTAATAAAGGGTCCCGCATCTTTTTCATGATGAGTGACAATTGGTAATATTTTTTTGATATCAATGTCTTTATTAATAACTACTTCATGTACGGGAGCTTGATCTTGCGGCACCTCTTGCCATGGCATGGGGTGACTTACCGCATGTTGTAAACGCGATAATAATTTTTCCGGATGAATCCCTAATGCCGCTGCAACCCAACTTCGTTGTTGTAGAATTCCAGTGACCACAGGCACGGAGTGGTTAGAAGGTCTAGGGAAAAAACAAGCTTTTTTACCCTCAAATTTTTGCGCAATATGCATTAAGTCATATTTTAAATCTACATCATCGCGAATAACGCTAAGTAATTCATTGTCATCTAAATAATGTAACCAGTCCCGAAGATCGTCCATTATTATTCCTCAAAAATTATGACAGTCTAAAAAATCATAGTTTTGTTTGTTTTGCTCATCGCTTGGTTTTGTTGGGGCAGGAGAGGAAGATGGGGTTACTTTAAAAGTAGGCAAAATAACAACCTCATAACCATCATGATATTCGGCACTGACAGTGGCTATGTTGTCCATAGCGACACCTTGTTCACTTAATAATTTTTTCGGATCAGCGAGCAATGAATCTAAAAAGGTTCTATCTTTTTTAGCGCGTTCTTTTACTGCATATATTTTATCAGCTAAGTCTCTTACAGGGTCGTCCATGTTTATCTATCCTCGGATTTAGTTTTTATTAAACGGCAGCATATCATATATTTTTCTTCCCCCACAAACCAAGACCAGTGATTTCCCGCTAAGTATTGGGGAGTACGATTTATATAACTTAGCCTTACTCTGATTTTTCTGAATGATTAATCCATTGGACAAAGCGTTTCGCATGGTTGACCCATAACTCTGGATATAATAAGGTAAAATGGCCATGTGAAAAAGGTGTGCTATTCTGCAAAACCCATTTTTCATATTTAACGTGTTTCATTAAATCAGGCATGCGATAAAAATTGGGAGAATCTAAAGCATCGTCGGTGAAATCAAGAGCAAAAACCTTGGTTTTTATAGAATGTAATAAAGGCTCTGGACTATAACTGGATGAGGCTGACATAATATATATTACGTCATTGGGATCATGCTTTGCACTCTCTAACATCGCTGAATGAATGTAATTACTCGCCTCGTTGGGATTAGAAATTATACGCTGCATATGTGGGGTACCATCTACCATCATCGCTACCCATGGCCAAGCAGCCTTTAATCCGTAAGGAGTATTTTTATAATTTCCATTCTGCCAAGATGGATCATTTTTTATACTGTGAACAACAACTTGTCGCCATAATAAATTTCGTCCTTCAATTTGCTGAGGAAGACATACGATTGCCATAATGCCATCCATAAAATTAGGATATAGCTCACTCCACATCCAAGCATGCATGCAACCCATCGAAGTTCCAACAATCATCTTTAAATGAGCAATTTTTAATTTGTCAGTAACTAAATGATGTTGCAACTCAACCATGTCGTGATAATTATAATGAGGGAAGGCCATGCGTAACCCATCACTAGGTTTGCTCGAATGACCTTGGCCAATATTATCTGGAAAAATTAGAAAATATTTATTCGCATCAAAGGGTTTTTCTGGGGCTAATAGAGCCTGTTTAAAATGGATAAGCATTTCTTTTCCACTTCCACCCGTCCAATGCAAAAATAAAATCGCGTTTGTAATTTCCCCTCGTTTATTTTTGTGAGAGGTACCCATAGTAATGTAATGTATTCGTAGATTCTCCAATGTCTGATTATTTTTAAAACGATATTGAGGAATAATAAAATTATCTTCTTTATAGTTATTTTTCACATTTTTATCTAAAGCAAATCTAAGTGATTCATTCGCTTTTCCAAAAGTTTGTGGTAGCTGAAAAAATATTAAAAAACACAATAGAAGAATTCTCATAAGAAATTCCTAAATTTAAATGACAAGGGATTATGTGTATCTCAAGCGATCAACATTCACACCACTAAAATTGATAATTAAAAATCCTCAATTAATCGTTAAAACCCTAATCAATTGTAACTATCAACATTTGAAAAGGTTTTAATTTTCCTTAAGATTCCATAGAAGAATAGAACAATTTCCATTATTTAAATCAACTTAATTCTTTCTTTATGCTCTAGTTTTTAAACTTTTATTAATACTTGAAGTCTAATTCATTGCCATAAAATGGGCTTGTTATAAATATCTTATGTGAGATAATTGACTACATATCAAGGAATGATACAAGGAATGATGATGACAAAGCACCTCAATGATTTGCGTGAATATCTTAACGAACTCTCCAAAATTAACGAGGTTCAACCCATTGATCAAGAAGTGGATTTATTTCTTGAAGCAGGTGCAATAATAAGACGTAGTTATGATTTGAAAGCACCAGCACCTCTAATGTCCAATCTAAAATACAAAAATACGAAATTGAATAATGGGCTAAGGGTTTTAGGTGCATCTGCTGGAGCCAGTCGCCAGCCTAAATTATTCCTCACTCGAGTAGCAATTTCTTTAGGACTTGAACCAGATGCAACATCCCAGGAAATTATTGAGGCATTGGTAAAATTACAGTGTTCAACACCGATTAAACCGGAGATTGTTTCTACCGGGCCTTGTAAGGAAAATATTTTCCTTGGGGAAAAAGTGGATTTAGAGCAGTTACCTGCTCCTCAAATTAATCAGAATGATGGCGGTCGTTATCTCAATACCTTTGGTACTATTGTAGCTAAATCAGTTGATGGCCAATGGGTTAATTGGGGTATCGCAAGAATTATGTTGCTTGACAAGAAGCGTTGTGTGGCCAATGTGGTGCCTGGTCAGGACACACGGAAAATCCAGGAAGAATGGTTTTCTCAAGGTAAAAATATGCCTGTTGCAATTTTCCAGGGAGGCCCACCTGTCATTCCGTTTGTTTCGGGAATGGGGGTTCCTTCTGGAGTTTCTGAAAGGGATTTAATTGGTGGCTACCTTGGACACCCTCTACAATTGGTTAAATGTGAAACGGTTGATTTGGAAGTTCCGGCAACAGCAGAAATTGTGATTGAAGGAGAGTTTTCTGCCACAGAAAAGGCAATGGAAGGGCCGATGGGTGAATTTTCAGGAAGCATATGTCTTGCGTCTAAAAACTATAATCCTGTCATTAATGTATCGGCTATTTCTTACAGAAATGAAGGTATTTTGCCGGTGGTTGCTGGTGGTTACCCTATTGAGGAAAATCATTCTTGTTGGGCATTAGGTATGTCATCCAAGATATATGCTGATTTAAAAAATGCAGGATTGCCAGTCACACAATGTTTTATTCCTTTTGAAAGCGCAGTACATTGGTTAGTCATTACAGTGGATAGAAATTACATCTGGCATAAAAAAAACCGCGGAAAATATTCTATCAATACATTGATAGATGAATTTAAGAAAGTTCTATTTAAAATAAAGCCAGCCATTTGGATGACCAAAATCTTAATCATGGCTGATGACATTGATGCGAGTAATATTAATGATGTGGTATGGGCTTTTGCAACGCGTTGTCATCCTGATCAACATTTATTATTTCCTAACGAAGATTTGCCCATGCCTTTAGTTGGTTTTTTATCTGATGCAGAGAAGAAATCATTAAAGTGTCCAAAAATTATTTATAATTGTTTACGCCCAGAAACTTGGAGCAAAGAAGAAATCCCGACTCCAGCCAAATTTGAAACTAATTGGCCCAAAGACATTCAGGAAAAAGTTCTCAAAAATTGGTCTGAATACGGTTATACGGATCTACTCTGACGGTTGAATGGAAGTATTTTGGTTTTTTATTTGGAAGTCAGACTGCTTTAATGGTCTGGTAGTTATTTAATCTGACAGATGATTTTATGAAAAAAAAACGTATTATTATAGGGATAACTGGAGCATCTGGCTTAATTTATGGTGTACGTCTTCTCGAGTTATTGCGATATACAGATTATGAAACGCACCTCATTGTTTCCAAGGCAGCTCAACAAACCAGAGCTTATGAATCGACTCTTACAGCCGCTGATCTTTATAACCTTGCCGATAGATATTATTCAATCAGTGATATAGCAGCATGCATTTCGAGTGGTTCTTATCTAACAGGAGGAATGATTATTGCACCTTGCTCAATGCGCACTTTGGCTGATATTGCTTATAGCACGACATCAAATTTATTAACACGTGCAGCTGACGTCATTTTAAAAGAGCGTAGGCGGTTAGTTTTAATGGTTCGTGAAACACCTTTGCATTTGGGGCATATTGAAAACATGAAGCGGGTTACAGAAATAGGAGCAACAATTGCTCCTCCCATCCCTGCTTTTTATAACAATCCGAAAACCATCGACGATCTAGTTAATCATAGTGTAGGGCGCGTTCTTGATTTGTTTGATATTGATATCAATATCGTCCAACGTTGGGAATCAAGGAATATTAGTGTCAATTTAATTTAAATGATTAATTAAGCCCCCCTCTAATGGGCTTCATTATTCAATAAAAATGATTCTAATAGGTTGAAAAATGAATTTCTCTATATACACAGGATTGTTTCCTGTCACCTTGACTATTAGTAACCAGGTAAATTTAGGATAATATCTTCTTCGGCACTTTGATCCTCTTTTGATTGCAGAATCAAAGAGTTGGATTACTATAATCCATTAAAGTGCCCTACATTTGGGGGAGAGCCAAAAACTAGAGTTACTATATAATAGTAGCGCATAATCTTAATCAATTTAATTTCAGACCAATGTGTCGGGAGATTCCAGTCACTCTCCACGCATCATTTTTGGAAATATCTATGAATTTAAATAAACCATTCTCTAACATATCAACAGCAAGTAAGCTTATACTTTTATGGACACCTTGTTTCTCTTTTATTATATTTAATTTTTTCCCTCTTCTCTTTCCAGAATTAATTAGCAACCTTAACTCAAATTTCTGGCCAGCAACCTTAATTGTTTTAACGGTACTTCTAAAATGTTGGTTTATCATCCTACTTCCTGGCATATGGACCTTATTGATGATTCATTTCTTTACACCTATGAAAGAAATCTTAATCCATAAATGTATTGATTTACAATTTCAAACAGTAAAGCAGTATTTTTTTTATCCAATCGTAATCATATGTTTTTATTTGGCTCTCATTAAATATTATTTTCATGGAGAGATTAAAAATATTTTTGCTTCCTTAATAGCATTAAGCTTTATGTTTAGCTTTTTCATTTATTATAAACAATCACAAAAACACCTCCCTGCATATATAAGCCATAAGACATTTTTTTTGAAAAAAGGAGCTAATACTTTATTAATAGCTAGCACGTTCTATATTTTCATTGCTTTCATTCTTTTCTTTTTAGCTTTACTTATTGAAAAATGCGCTATTCCCTTTGCGCCTATAAAAAATCAAAAATCATTAGAATTTACATATTTTTTTGCACTATTGCTTTTATTTACATTACCTTCACAATGTCTTTTAATTGCATTTACACGCAAGTCAGAAGACACATATGTGTGGCTATTAAATGCTATTTTTACCATGTTATGCATTTTTTTTCTTTATATCGAATGGTGTTCTCCTATCTTGAAACCCGAATTAAAGAAATATCACTATGCCTTTTTTAATGATATTGTGTACTACTTTGACATACCTTCGTGCTTAATTTTAGAACAAAATAAAATAAAACTAGAGTACTTAGATAAAAAGCTATGTACTGTGAAAGAAAAATTTGAAACTACATCTGCTATTGGTAGGGAGCTTATTTTAACGTTTAAAAATAATCAACGAATTGTAATTCCAAAACCGCATTATTACTCTCAATTATTAGTCGCATACAATAAAAATTGAAATGAATGTCACTCGATATGTATTTATTACTCTAAAGGATTGAACAAATAATGCTTCAGAGTAAATGCAGCAATAGGTTTCACCTTTTGTTTATCTCTTCTATAACTGATCATGAGGTTGCACTTCCTTATAAACTTTGCTGCGCTAACCTCATTTTAGAATTTTAAAAGTAGATTATGGCAGCTGAGAGTTCATCGATTGGGGATTTTATCTCGGTTGCAAGCACCTGGGATACGCATTCTGACCTATGGCACTAAATCTAACCCTTTCGAGTCTTTTTAGGTTTTGTTTAAGATTACATGTGCAAGAAATGCCTATTAGCATACGGGTGTAGGAGGCTGAAGGGGTGAAGTGTAATGAAAGTTCCTTTGACATAAACTATGAGTGCCCCCAATGCCTATCGGGTAAGCTCGCCTTTCCACTCTGCAAGACCACCACGAAGATGGAGGACTTTTCGAAAGCCCAATTTTAGTAAGTGACTAGCCCCTTCGGCGCTTCTTTTGCCGATTTGGCAATAGACAAGATAGGTTAATGTGGGGTCTAATTTGTGAATAAGGCGCTCATCCGATAATAATTGAGGAAGCGGTAAATGAACGGCATTGTTTACATGACCCGTTTGCCATTCACCGAGTTCCCGTACATCTAAGAATACAACATCCTTTCTATTTAAATACTTTTCTCCCTCTATCGCTGAAATATGCGGTATTTGTTTGGTTTCAGAAGCACATTTTTTTTCCAAATCATGAAGAAAAATCGCTGCCTTTGGTTTGTTGCATATCACACAGGTTTTTCTTTTTTTTATCCTGATGGTATTGACCGCCATAGTGCGTCCATCAATTGTCCAAAGCTTTCCTATCAAAGGCTTAAAGGGGGCAATAGGGCTAGGGGGCTGATTAATGATCCATTTAATTGTTTCCATCGATTGCACACAACCAATAATACCAGCCAATGCACCCAAAATGCCGAATTCTGCACAATTTGGAATATAATGTTGAGGCGGTTCTGGATAAAGACAGCGATAACATGGACCGGCTTTATCACCAAAAACAGTTACACGACCTTCAAAGCCTAGTATTGAAGCATAAACGTTAGGAATACCCCGCTTTAAAGCGGCATCATTAATAAGATATTTGGTGCTAAAATTATCACTGCCATCAACTACAATATCATAATTCTGCAATATTTTTTCAGCATTTGATGCCTCCAGTACCTCATCATAAATATGAATTTCCAAATGCTTATTGAGTTGAAGTAATTCTTTTCGAGCGGCGATTACTTTTTTCTGCCCAATGTCCCGCTCACTAAAGAGAATTTGACGGGGTAAATTAGTAATATCCACTTTATCGCCATCAATAATACCTATGGTACCTACACCTGCTGCAGTTAAGTAGATTAATATAGGCGAGCCTAATCCCCCTGCGCCTACACAGAGTACTTTAGCCTTCTTAAGCTTTTCTTGCCCATCAATACCAATTTCTGGCAAGATTATTTGCCTCTGATATTGCTTCAACTCCTCAGAGGAGAGTGTAATTTCGGAGTGCTTAACCATAATCTATTTTTTCAATGTAAAGTTACCTGCTAAGTATTGATTTGAGCCATCAAAATAATTCTCCTGTTTCCATCTTGGCAATCGTTTTTTAATTTCATTAATAATATAACCCGCCATATCATGGGCTAATTTAAAAGAACTAGCCGATACCATTACAAGGGTACACACTTCTCCAGCTGGGATATATCCAGTTGTACAGGAGATATAGATAGCTGCATTGTTATCAAAGTGTTTTTTAGCTTCGTGTGCAATATCCCTCAACGTTTTTTCAGCCAAGGCCGTATGCATTTCATAGGTTAAACCTCGTACTGCTTTATTTTTATTGTACGAATCGATATATCCCACCATCATACTGAGGGCACGCGAGTGATTTTTTTAATAAATTCTTGGTAAATTTCTACAATGTCTGACAAAGGAGAAAATAAAATTTTTATGGTAATATTATTTAATTGAGTGCTCATTTTATCCTCCACAAACGGGCGGTAAAATTGCAATTAAATCTCCAGATTGCAACACAAAATCGTCTTCCTCGATTAAATCATCATTTTTTGCAAAGGCTGAACTTTTAAGGATTTGTATGAGCTCCTTGTTTTTTTCCTCACTATAGGATGTGCTTTGGCAAAGCGTAGTATAGATAATTTGAGAAAGAGCCTGAATTGTTAAATGGGCTGGTACCTTTATCTTCAACAGCTTGTCATCAGGATGATAATTATGCAAAATCCCATAGAACTTTATATTAATTTGAATATCCAATTTGGCTCCTAATCAATTAAAAACGTTGCAGCTCCTCAACAGCTTTTACAAGAAGCTCTGGTAAGACTCTCATCGATTCATATATCGCATTTTTTGAACCAGGTATTGTTACAATTAAAGAGCGGCCTAAAACCGCCCCAAGAGAGCAGCTTAACCAGGTAAAAGGGGTATGTTGTTCACCTGTTTTCCTAAGCAATTCACCGAAGCCTGGTATTAACCGATCAGAAATTTCGATGACAGCTTGGGTAGTAACATCCCGTTTAGTAATTCCAGTTCCGCCACGCAAGAAAATGACATGACAAGAAGCATCGGCGGCCTTTTTTATTTCTTGTTGGATTAACTCTTTTTCATCAGGTACTAAGGCATAAGAAATGGCTTTAGCCCCAAGTTTTTCAAGTTCTTCTTTTAAATAAATGCCAATGTCAGGATAGTCTTCGTGCCCTTGATAAGCACGATCACTGATACTGATTACTGCCATTCGTAAATCCGCAAAGGGGGTTTGAGAAAACAATTTTTGCTGCAACCATTCTGGGACACCTTGAGAATGTACCCATAATCCTGATTTACCCCCTTCTTTATATAAAAGATAAATGTCACTTATCAATAACTCTTTATTGACTATTTTGCAAAGATCATAAATGGATAATAAGGCAGCATTGACGCCGGCTAAGGCTTCCATTTCCACACCGGTCTTAGCAAATGCTGAGACGATGCAATAGATCATAATTGAAAATTCTTTTTCATTCGGTTCCGACAGTACAATAACTTGATCTAAATTTAAGGGATGGCAAAGAGGGATACATTGAAAAGCACATTTCGCCCCCGTAATTCCTGCCACTTCAGCAAGTATTAAAGGATCACCTTTGGGCATGGTTTTATCTTGAATTTTCCTAAACGCTTTTTCACCCACATAAATTTTTCCTTGTGCGACAGCGCAGCGGAAGGTCGGAGTTTTTTTCCCTATATCCACCATTCTATAAGCATGTTCAGGAAGACTATTATTCCATGGATCAGAAATGGCTTCTTTCTTGCTAGATTCTGAAGTATGCTGATGTATCATTCCTGCTCGCTCCTCGTTTAAATAAATTAGCCACCTACCCGAAACATGTCGACTTTTTTTCTTCTTTGAATCTCTTTCAATGAAAGTGAATGACGAATTTCGGAGTAGCGATCTTGACGCAACTGCCAACGTTGGCCTAACCATTCTTTTAATTTCTGATCACTAATACCATTACGCAACGCTTGTCTTATATCTAGCTTTTTTTCAGCAAATAAGCAGGTATAAAACTGGCCGTCTGCAGATAAACGCGCGCGGGTACAATTTCCACAAAAGGGCTGACTTACTGAAGAGATTACACCAATTTCACCAGACCCATCTAAATATCGATAGCGTTTTGCTACCTCCGATCCCGTGTTGTTGATCGGCTCCAAAGGATATTGGGAATGAATTTGTTCTATGACTTCAGAAGATGGAATTACTTGTGTCCAATCCCAACCTCTACTATTTCCAGTGTCCATAAATTCAATAAAACGAAGGACAATTCCAGTACCTTTAAAATAGCGCACAAGCGGTAATATCTCCTGTTCATTTACACCACGTCTTAAAACAGTATTGATTTTTATGACATCAAAACCAGCTTTTTTTGCATGTTCTATCCCATGCAAAACCCGATTGATATCAACTGGACGACCGGCCATTTTTTTAAAAGTCTCTTCATTGAGAGAATCAATGCTAATGGTGACACGCTGTAGCCCTGCCTTGTGCAATAAGAGGGCTTTTTCAGCTAAAAAATAACCATTCGTCGTTAAAGCAATGTCATTAATTTCTGGAATTTTAGCAATTTGTCTAACTAATTCTTCAAGATTCTTTCTGAGTAAAGGCTCTCCTCCTGTTAGCCTGATCTTAGAAACACCCAGAGCTGTGAATGCTTTAATTACACGAATGATCTCAGCAAAACTTAGAAGTTGAGCTTTTTTAAGAAAATGAAATTGATCATAAATTTCCGCAGGCATGCAATAAGTACAACGAAAATTGCAGGAATCGATCACTGATACACGTAAATCTTTTAGCCTCCGTTTCAGCTTATCTTTGACAATATAATCCGCTGACCTCATGCATTGTTCTTAAATGTGAATATATTAAAAAAGTATAGGTTATAGTGATTGTGTTATCCAGAACTAGCCTTTTTTAACCGACCACTAAGCTTCCTATGCCTCTGGGTTAGCATAAATCGTACTGGATCACAGGCAATTCTCAATCTATAGTGGGTTAGTGCCTCATGAATGCACCATAATACCTGTGCTATTTTAAGCGTATATAATAAGTGGTCTTTGCTGAGTATGATGTGCAATAATTTGTGGAACAGGGGCTTGAAACCCAGTATACAAAACCTGAGTAATAGGAGCCTCTAATGCAAGCTGTTCTGGTATTTGCTTCATATAAATAATGCCCTGACTTGTCAGGAAGCGCGCTACATAAGACCAACTAGTAGGTACGTACATGTTAATTATTTTTGGCGGACTCCCGGGAACCGGGAAAACAACTTTATCAAAACAACTTGCTAAACAATTAAAAGCAGTTTATCTACGAATTGATACAGTGGAACAGGCATTTAAAAAATTCTCTGGTTTTGCGGAAAAAAGGGTTGGGCCTGAAGGGTACATGATATCTTATGCTATTGCATTAGATAACCTAAAGCTAGGACTTTCTGTAGTTGCTGATTCAGTCAACCCCATTGCTATTACACGTAATGCTTGGCGAAAAGTAGCAATGGATGCAAATACTCCTTTTATTGAAATCGAGCTGGTGTGTTCAAATGCCAAAGCGCACCAACGCCGCATTGAAACCAGGAAAGCCGATATACCAGGACACAGGTTACCTAACTGGATTGATGTATTAAATCGAGATTATGAACCATGGCTATCAAAATCAATGACCTTAGACACCTCGGAGTATTCTATTGAGGAATCAGTAGAGCTCATTATGGATTTTATCAGGTCAAAGATTTGAATGAATCTAATTAATAATCACTATGACTATTGATGATAAAAAACAGCGTGATGTGAAGCAACAACTCAATGAATGCCTTGATGTGCTGACAAAGGTTTTAGGCGCAGATCTTTTAGGCGTTTATCTTTATGGCTCTTTTCTTGTAGGCGGTTTACAAAAGTACAGTGACATTGACTTATTTGTTGTCACCAATCGTGCCATGAACACTAAAGAAAAAAGGGAGTTAATTAGCCATCTTCTTCAAATATCAGGCATTTATATGAAAAGTACAAAGCCACCGCTAGAAGTGACCCTAGTGGAAAAGAGGGCTATCAATCCGTGGCATTATCCTCCTCTTTTTGATTTTCAATATGGTGATTGGCTGCGTCAATCCTTTGAAAAGGGAAATGTTGCACCATGGCAAAGTCGTGAAATGCCTGATCTTGCTTTGATTATTACGCAAGTATTATTGAAGAGCCACACCTTGTTCGGATCAAAGCCTGAACAATTATTAGCCCCCGTCCCTTATCGTGATTTTATAAAGGCGATGCTCCATGATCTTGAGAGACTTTCAGCTGATCTTGAACACGATACTCGCAATGTGCTACTGACCTATGCACGAATTTGGAGTACGTTAGTAACGAATGAGATTAGATCAAAACCTGCTGCAGCTGATTGGGTAGTGCAGCGTTTACCTAAAAGGTACCAGCCTGTAATAAACAGAGCTAAATCCATATGCATTGGTTGGGAAGAGGAATACTGGAATGATATTAATGTACTTGTAAAATCCTGTGCAGATTTTATGTTAAGCAGAATTAATGAACAAACGTCAGCAGTAAACTTAAAAGATCCTTCCAAGGTAATCACGTTAGCGTAAATCTTTTCCTGTAGTCACTTCATTGGGTTTGATAATTGCTTTTCGAGCTGCCGCAAGTTCTGCCTCGGTAAATTTTCCTTATAGCCTGTCCCGACCGAATTGATGCGTCTAATATTCACTGCATTTGAAAATTTTCTCTGTTCCGCCACTTAAATTGCTATTACCTCCATCCCTGATTTTTCGACATGCTCGTCAGGCAATTCAAGCCCTCTCAATTGATAAATTCGGTTATAAGCAATACCGCGGTTAGACTGAAACAAACTGAGTTCATTTTTTTCAATATAGCGTGCTGATGAAGCTTCTTGATAATTAGTAGCGCCGCATAACTCTATTCTTTCCGCAGGAGCAAAGAAAGAATATTTTGTCTCTCTTATAGTCACAAGATGCTTTTTTTCATTAGTGCAACAAGCTTGCGCTAAATGAAACGTTAAAAGAGCTGATGCAACAACTGTGAGCAACATAACTGCAGCTAATAATGCAGGAGGGAATGCACAAAAAAATCCCAAGGGGACATTTATTATAAAAGCAGCAAGTGCAGAACAAATTAATGCATCACAGAGGCTATATTTCCTGTAAAAATTATCAACAGCATAATATTTGAACTTTTCGTTCAGCTTGAGTGATTCTGATAATGCACCATACACCCAATAATAGGGATTAAGGTACACACTCATAAAGGCATGACAAGTACTTCTTACTCCCCAAAAGCCACTTAATTTTAAATATTCTTCATGAATAATTTTATTTAACTCAGTATTAAACCATAGGATATGGTCATCTATTCTAGAGAAAAAAGAATTAATTATCGGATCTTTCTTTAACTCCCTTAAAAAAGATTGATAATCCTCATCTTCTTCTTTACTTAAATAATTATAAGAAATATTTTTTTCTTCATCATATTCTTTTCTTGTCTGAGCATTTCCTAACACTAAATAGGCAAGCCTCACTTGTTGAAACTTCTGATTCAGTTCATCTAACTTTTCAGGAGGTAATTCAGGATGTTTATCTGGATGAATATCAAGTAGTTTTTTTGTGTAGGCTTTTTTAATGTCAGCTTGAGTAATCGTTTGTTTATTCTTTGGATCCAATCCTAAAACTTCATAATAACTAGGCATAATAAAGAGGAACCTTTAATTTAAAATATTAAGGAGCTAATTGTACTACAGCTTATTAATTAGCCTATTAATTTCGTTGATTCTAACTAAAAGGACCGTCATGTTGATGAGTTTATTTGGAGATTGTTATAGTCTTGCCTGTTTCAACATTTTCATTGCGCAATCTTCCCATCTTTTCTTTAATTTGCTTTGTAATATCTGATGTACCAGTATTTAAGGTCGCGACAGAAGAGTGAGTAGGAGGAGCTTGTAATTTACCATTAACCTTTTCTTGAGCTAGATTCTTTTCCTCAAATTGTACTGTTTCATCATTCTCTGCATTTCTAGTTTGCTCTTCTCGTTGACGAGCTTCTGCCAATTCACATTCGCTAGCCATTTCTAAATTAACTTCCTGTTTTTCTCTTAAGCCTAAGCCGTCGACTTTGCATTCTCTTTTTTGCACAACTTTCGCTGCGGGGATAACCACTGATTGCACGCTTTTATTGAAGGCGGAACCGCAGTTTTCCTCAAGGCCTGAGTCCAATCCATGCAATTGATCGAGCTGAGCTTTCATATCCTTTTCTAGTTGCAGATACTCAGGGGGGGTAAATAGTAGGTCGACGTCAGCGGAAATATTTTTTTCAACAATGGTGGGCACATCAAAATGAACGTCAATAAACTCCAGAGCATCCTTTTCAGCTACTTTAATATGATGATTGTCACATATTTTTAGTAAATTTTTAGCGCCGTTTATTAATTTATTAAGAACAGATACTTCCCCTTTTATTTTTTGAACTTCTTCCTCATTTTTCTTAGCTCTACCACGAATCTCAGCATGTTTTTCTTCCAATGCTTTTAAATCCTTCTTATATTTTTCCCTTGCTTTAATTAACTGATTTTGTAGAGGCAACACTTTTCTATCAAGATCTCTTAAAATTTTAAAATCAGCATGCAAAATGATGCCTTTTGCTCGTTCATCATCAGGGCCTTTAATATATATTTCTTTTGAGCGCGAAGATTTGGCTTTGTAATTATCAAGTATCTTTTCAGCGGCTTTATGACCATTCAAAAAATTAACCGCATCTTGTGTCATTTTGTCAATTTCCTTAGTTGAAACGACCATGTGCTGACTTTCCAGTGCTTTTATGATCGCTGGCTTAATATCAGCCGCTTTAACGGGTGCTTTATTATAGGCTAAAAGTTCGGGAGGCAGTTCATAATCAGGCTTTCCAAGCTTGCTTTTCATGACCCCATGAAGGATCACAAAGAAATTTTTTTCTTTTCGATCTTCAGATGATGGATTCGTTGTGGCATTTAGTAATCTTTGTGTAACTACATTCCTTATATTTCTTTTTAAGGCAGCCTTATTTTCCTCTTCATCTTCTTCAGAATTGGCCGAAATAGATAACCTTTGCATAACAGTTGAAATAAACTCTCCAATACGGGGAATTCTTCTCTCGGAAATTTCTTCATTATCGTTCACTGCAAGAGCTATTCGTTTTACACGAGAAGTCATGCTTTCGAGAAAAGCCTCCGGCGTTAAATTTTTATCTTTTCTAGCTAAAATTATTTCGCGCTGAATACCCTCAACAAAAGGTTTCCATTTTTTAGCATTTCTTTCTGGTTCATTCTCATAGATAAAATCATCATATATGTCAAGATCATAGAGGTGATAGCGCAGAAATTGATTTAAATCCATACCCTCTATTTTTATATCTGTATTTGGTACATCTTCTCCATTATCATTTTTACGAGTCGGAGGCTCTCTTGCCGCTTGGAATAATGAATCAATTAAAGTACCCTTACCGCTTGGAGTAATAAACTCCTCATATCTTTCCTCAACTGCTTCAAAAACCTGGTCGATATAATCATCAAGTTTTTCACTAATTTGTTGGGTGGTCAGTCTTTTGACTGAGTGTTGTTTGTAAAGCTGCTGCATCAAATAAATACAAGCTTCTCCCAAATTATCATGTAATATCCCATCCACTCGAAGACCGCTGTCTTCTTCATAGTCTCCTGTTCCAGAGCACATTGAGCGAAGCTGATCATTTAGCATGTCCTGATGCTTTTTCCGTTGATTTAATTCATCTTTAGCCGATTCAGGAAATTGAACAGCTATCTGTTCTTTTGCTTCTTTAACAAGTCTAGCAATTTTAATTTCCAAATCTTTAATTTTTCCTTTTATGGCAATGGGTTGATCGTCCGCCTCTTTTTCTGGCCCATACTCTATTTCACCTTTATATTCTTGCCGCAGCGCAGCTTTAGCAGCCTTAACATCGGCAATTTCTTTACGAATCTCTTTTCTTTTAATCATTGCTTTTTTGTAAGCATCCATAGTTTCTTTGGCAATTAGGGATAGCTGAGAATGATTTCCAGCCAAAATACGTTCTTTTAATCTAGATGAAATAAAAATATTCGTGCTAGTTAATTGTGGCTCTTTCTTAGTTTGGCCTATTGCACTTTGTTGTTCGACAGGTTGTTTAGTGGTTTGCTTTGTTGGTACTTGTACTGAAATTGTAACCCCTGTTTTTTGATGTGTAATGCCTTTTTTATCCGTAATGGTTTGATTTGTTGGCTTTATCCTGACTTGGATCTCTTGCTTATCAATACCATCAAATCCCCAGGTTGCTAATTCAAATATAGGGGTTTCTTTTGAGACATTTGGAGCATTTGCATACTGAATTGTCAGTGAGGGCTCTAATTGTGTTGGTGTGCATATACCGTTGAGAGCGGTTGCTAATTCTTCAACGTTTCCACCTTCAACTTGATATCGATACGCGGCAAAATTTAATTTATTTAACAGTTTTCCTTCTAATGACTTAACTTTGGGGCCTACAATGGGTAATAAACCTTCTGCACTATCGGAACGAATATCATACAAGCTCCAACCTTCTACAACCGAATTCTTAAAGGCATTTGCTTCAGCTTGGTTTATTATAATAACCTGAGGGCTTTTTGATTCTCTGGCCAGAAAATACCGTATGGGCGGAATTAAGTGGGCTCCCTTGCCCTTATAACTGGGACTACATCTAATAGAATCTTCCTCTTTAAACAATTGAGTCATGTGTAGTGTTTTACTAGCTAGTGAAAGAGTTTGGGTTTTCTCGCTCGTCAAAAGGAAATCCACAGAGGCTGGTTCTACTGTAATGTTTGGTTTTTTAATTCTAACTTCAACAACCACTTCTTCATTTTTAACATCAGAAAATGCATATGTTTGAGTTTGACTTTGGCTTTGACTTTCTGATTGACTGTGTGATTGGTTTTCAGTCTCAGATTGTGCTTCTGATAGCGAGTTTCCTTCTTGTGGAATAGTAAATTCCGGAGAAATTTGCGCTGCTCGTCTTTCTATTACTTCTCTTTCCATAGCAAAATAAGGCTCTTTATCTTTTTCTGATAGGGCGTTCAGCTCTAACTTTATTCTAGCTTTATTTACGGAGGTAAAAATATTTGCCATTCTGGCTTTAAATCGAGTGTCCAAATCCTGTATAAATACTTCTTTTTTAATTTTTCCGTAACATCCCCCATATTTTGTCTGCAAATTGGGTGAACTACCGGAAATAAATTTTGATATTTCATTTAATTCACTAATGCAATCCTTGAAAATGTTAATTTGCTCTGGAGTAAGATTGGAGCCTGTCATAAAATTTGTTATGTTTGCTTGTTGTTGTAGAATAGCGTTTTTAACAATAGCATCTAATTCAGTTGTCAATATCGCAACCTTGTTTAAATCATTCTTTAATTCTTTTTGTCTTAACCAAAAGGCAATATCATTACCAGTTAGTGTATGTGTTTTGGGGAGCTTTAAATCCTCCAGTATTTTATTCCTAACTATATCAGGCACAGCGATAGAAAATGATTGTTTTAAATTTCTATCAATAATTTTTCTCATTCGCATAATGGCTTGTTTATAATCATTATTATCAAGTGTTAAACTTGCGGTAAGAATGGCCTTGGCCCCATCCATTTGTTTGATATCTGCACCTCGAGAATGGCTTTGGTCATAGTACGTAAAAAATTTGCCTTCAAGGTCGGATTTCGCCACCAGTTCGGGTGTTAAATCTTTTATCGTTTCTTTACTGTGAGCATCTAAAATTAGCACCTTTTTCATATTGGTGATATCATCATAGAAGATAACCCCTTCAAGGTTATTTAGTTTTGGATTGATACTTTTTCGTAATTGCAGTGCAATTTCCTTAGCTACCTCGCGATTGGATACTTTACACAATCCTCCAACGTCAATAAGAGCTCTAGTACTGTCTTCGAACATTTCAGCAAATTGAGCAATCATTGCTGCGCTATAATTTTCATCTACTTCTGATAAACTGGCTGAATTAACAATATGAGTGCCTTGATTTTCTGAACGGGCCATAATACCCAAAGTCATATTTCCATCAGCCGCCGGATCAAGCATATTTTCTTTAAAATGTGAAGAGGTATCCCCGGCCGTTCCCGAAAAACCGATGACCACATCTTGGGGAGTTCCTTGTTCGTAACGATTACTATTAGCTTTTCCTGCGTCAAATTTAATCTGATCTTGAATAATAGTACGTGCTAACATTCTTCTGAACGCAGGCATTCGTGCTATCTCTGTAAAGTAAGCCTCTCTTTTTTCATTTCGAGAAACTGTTTCCGGCGTTTCAGCAACTTTTTTTATAATTTCTAAAGCGTCAGCAAACTCTGGTTCAATATGTTGTTCTGTCGGATCTAAATAGGGTCTTTCACCAGAACCACTTCTAAATGATTCTATTAAAAATTCAAAATGAGGTACTGCACAGATTTCAGTATTGGGATCAAGATAATATAGGAAGGTTGTAATCGCAGTTACTTCTGGATTGTCAAATCTCGAGCCCTGTGGTTTGGGTTGATTGGCAGATGAATAGGGTACAGTAATCAGTAAAGGATTTTTTGCTTGTGTTTCAGTCGCTGTTCTCAGTGCTTCAAAATCGTATTTTTTCTTACCGTCACTACCATTTTGGAACCAAACTCCAAAATCTTTTCCAGCCTCTTTCTCGGTAAAAAGCGTGAGTATACCTTTGGGATCCGTTAAAATAGCACGCATTAAATATACTAATGTACTATTTGTTGGAGTCACAGAGCTGGGTTCTCGTTCTTCTAAGGAGAGAATGTAATTGGAGATACTGGCTCTGTCTTCCCCGTGGACATTGAATTTATCCAGTAATAACTTAGCTAAATTAGCCGGTGATTTATCTTTGGCAGCCAGAATAGTTTGAGTGATAACTTCTAATGGATAAATTTCTTTAGGATCCAGAGGTAGTTTATTACCTGAAGTATAATTAACCTCCGTTGTTGCACTATCCTGAGTTGCATCTAATTCGTCAAAGACAGATATCGTTGTTATTGAACGAATTTCATTTAATACTGAAATACATTCTATTAGTTCTTTGTTTTGCAAAGCTTCTGTTGCTGTTGGTTTTTCTGAAATCCTAAGAAGCATGTCTAAAAAGATTTTAGCTTGACACTCCATTGAATTGCGTACACTAGGCGATTGGACCAAAACTTCTCTATTGGCGATGATTTTCTTATATATTGCTAGTCGTTTCTTTAAATCTTCTTTTGCACTTTGAAGAGATTGAAGACGTGAACTCTCTAATCCCATGTCAGCTTTAGGATCTGAGGCAATACTATACCGTTGAAAATCATCTTTTACTGCACGTTTACCTATCACATTGGTTAGGGTAACCGACATGTCAGCGGTATTGGTTTCCAAAGCAGATTTTGGAACAATGAAGCGTACTAGTTTATCGCCTCCTGTTTTATAGAGTGCAACTAAAGGTAATAATGTCGTTTTACCAAAGCCCATTCTTGCCTGGGCAGAATCAATTTTATCGGGATTCGTTTCCTCGTCTAATAATAATCCGCGGAACACATTCACTTGACGAGTATTACAACGGTGATTGAATTCAGATTCAAATAATAAGAATGCTCGTTGCATTTTTTGCTCTTGTTCTTCCTTAAACACTTCCTCTGGAGTAGAGTTTTTATCTAATTTTGATGCTGATAGGAGTAGTTTATCTAAGGGATAATTTCTTTTAATGTATAGCATTGAAATAGCTTTACTATCCTGTCCCATTTCAAAGGTATTTTGCACATCATTCAAATGATCCAATTCAGTCTTATAGTACAGCATTCGCGTCATGGCATTATTTAAAGCAATTTGCACTTTAACATGTTCTTCCGGAGGAAAATTGCTAAGGATTTCCCGGTAATCATTTAACAAATAAGCCGCATGCAAATCTGCCATTGTGATCTCGTCAGAAGCTTGGGTCAAAAGTGAATCAATTTTGTTTTTGGCTCCAAGAAATTCAAGGTTGTAATGCTTCTGAGCGTCGGTTATTTTTAGGCGCAACTCCTCCTTGTGACCAGCTGCAAAAGTGTATGCACCCCCATTTACTGCGGTTTGATATAAAAAGGTCTCCAAGCGATCAGAAACCGTTTTTATTGCTCCTCTGTCAAAACCTTTCTCAGCAAGAAAGGCCCCAACATCTGGATGGGAAAAGAACTCAATAGGATGTTTAGCAATTTGAAATTTTCCCTCCATATCTGCAACATTTTTTATCCATTGCTTTTCTTTCATTAGTGTTAGGAGATCTTCGATATTGGCTTTAGTTAAACCTTCAATGCCAAGATGCTTGGAGGTAATACTAAATAAGTGTTCTAATGTTTTATTATTAAATAACCCAAAATTTTCATAGTAGTACCCATCTTCCTGTGCCTGTATGGATTCTTCAAAACCTTCGAGTTTTTTTAATCGAGTAGCAAGTTCCATTTGCTCTTTATCAATAAGAGAAAGAGGATTCTCATAGATTCGGAATTCAATCTGAGTATGTCCATCAAAATTTTCTATTGGCATATTATTAGTTTTGGTATTGATGCTGAGAGGTTGTTTGATAATTTCCGGCAATTGTTTTATTGGCTTAGAAAAGAACTTAATAACCTCATCGTCTTTTACAAATTCTGATTCTATTGCTCGCCATAACTCTGAAAATTGCTGAACGGGTATAGACTCGTGAGCTTTCTGTACAGCACTTACGGATTCTTTGAACGCATTAATTGCATGCATGTACGCTTTTCTATTCCACCCAGAAGATTTTCCTGTGGCAGCCGCGGTTCTTTCTAATAAATGATGTGTTATCTCAATACCAAGCAATGTTACGCGTGCTAGATGCTCTTCCGTGGTAGTAGGGTTTACATATTGAGCCTGAAGATTGTATAACTCTTCTAATTCAACTGTTTTTAATGGTGAAGTGGGGACATTTGCACTCAACATTTGGATTAAAATCTGCGTTTTTCCTTCGATTAGTCCAATGTGTAAGATACTATGAAAATCCTTGGCTTTTAAAGTTTCTTCTTTGATTTGATAGACGCGTAAATAATCGGTCGTTGCGTAAGCTCTCCTTAGTTCATTCTGCACTTTAAAAAATGCGGCTTTGGTTTGGTCATATTTTGAAGCTACTTGTTCCCTATCTTTACCCCCATCTTTAAATGCAGCGTAAGCACCTAGCATCTCTGTTCTTAATTGAGCATATCTTTCTTCCAATTCTTTAATTTTCGGCGAATCACCTACAAATAAAAATATTTCTGCATCCTTTATTTCTCTAATTCTAGATACACAAGCTTTGATAGAGTTTTTAATTTTTGCTTTAGACTGTTTACTTACGAGATTGGATTGAGTAATGGCAGCTAAATCCGATGTCAGCGAAACAATTTTTTTCTCTAATTTAGCAACCTCTGCAGCCTCTGCAGGACTTAATACCTTTTGCAAAATTGCGTTTCCTTCCTTGGTTACTTCAAAATGCTTACGGGAGGAATGGTCTGTTTTACTGTCTGCAATAAAATAATGTGGTGAAGTTTCATCTTTGATTATAAATTTAAAGATTGACGGTACGTATACTGTGTTCTTATCAACGGCAATCATTTCTTTAGAAGGGAAGATTTTTGAAAGATCCTTAATAAGGTCTAACTCCTTATTCAGAACTATTGAAATAAACATGTTATTTTTATCTAATAACTTTCCACTCCAAATTTCATTCTCTTTGCTTATTTTTAACACGGGTGTGAAATCAGCATTAAAAGCATGGATAGCGTTATCCTTATCGATGAAGAAGTGATCCGCATTCACTCTCCTTCGAAGTGATATTGGCAGCACCTCTTCTATTTTTTCAGGTGGAATATACTGTAGAGTAATATCTTTACCATCTATAGTTTTTAGTTCTCTTTGAATAATAAGACTGCCATCTTCCTGTGGAGTTATTGAGGCTTTAATTTTTTTACCTTCAGTATATATGTATCCACCATCTTTCGGCTTAAATGGAAGGCGATGAATGGATAATATTTCTAGGGCAATGTTTGATTGAATGTGGGCTGGTATATATCCCAATTTATTAGCACCAATGTAAATTGCTCCGTGTAAGGTATCGAGGCTGTTGATACCACCTAATGAAATAAAGCCAGGCACAGGGGAGGAAGAGGGTTTTCCTTGTAAATTAACCATCATATCATTGAATTTTCTTGCTTCAGCATATTCTTTAAATTCCTTTTCAAATATCCTCGCTTTTGCAGGATCTTTTAGATCCTTAGAAAATTGAATGATGTGGTGTTGTTCTTTATTAATATTAGCCTGAACCAGGGCCATTTCCCGAATGATTTCAAAATTCTTATCAATGCCTAATAAAGTATCTTCAGGAGTTTGGTCATACATCAATTGATAAGCTAAATTTGAGTAAATTAACTTCGCATACAATTTATCAGTTTCAGTTTGTGGCGCACCCTTAGCCCGGGCACTCTCAATCTGTAATGTAATTAAATTAATTTCTTTCGCAAAGCCAAAAAGTCGCTTAAGGCCATCTTTTTGTGTCGGATCAGTATATTCTTTGATAAATGCAATGGATTGGCTTAGTATAGCTTCTCTCTGTCGACTTTCTCCTGCCCCTTTAAATGCTTTAGGATCAAGTATAGATGCACGATATAATACCTCTTCAAGAAAAATTTCATGAGAAACCATAAGATTACAGCTGTTAGCTTGTTCAGGATCTAACTGGATTAATTCGATATGTTGTAAAAGTTTTTCTTTTTCAGAATCTGTCGCATTGACAAATGCATCAACAAAAGCTCTGATAAATAGCTCGCGTCCTGCGGTGCTATTAAGTCCATCAGCGGAAAGCAGCATTTTTTTATCGTAGAACTGAATAAATTGATGCGCTAAAATTTTATCACCATTGCGCATTCCAAGTCGGTCAGCTAATTTACGTAAACCAGTAAATTCCTCGTCCTGGTCATCTTGTTTTTGTTTCCCGTAATCCGTTAAAGCTATTTGTTGTCCTGTCTGACCTTCAAGTATCCCTTCGAGGCCAATGGGAGAGTAGAGAATTGAAGAATCTACGGCCTCAATGAGAGAATTATCAACTGGTATAGAGCCCCCGGGTTCTAGTTGCGCAATTCTTTCAGACATGGTCGTGTCTTTTGGAATAGTTAATCGTTCCCAATGTTTGATAGTGGAATAAAATTTTGCATCAACTTTGGTTTTGCTTCCTGGGATGTTAGGGAGTTGAGTTAAATTAAATTTGATTAAATTCGTTAAAATCTGAGCGCGCTGAGAATTTTCTAATTTCATAAACAATGTATCAAAATTTCCATTATCATCCTTATAACGCGCTAACATGGACGTAGAAAGGTCGATTACTAGTTTTGCACCGGGTGGAAATGGAAGAATTAAAGTATTGGCAGCAACCGAATGGCAAAACTCCGTAATACGTTGCTCTTTATTTTCTAAGCCTTGATGTCCTTCTAATTTTTCAAGGTAACTACTTACTGCTTGATAATATTCATTACACTTTTCCAGCGTTAACTCTGTTGGTAGGGTGGGTGTGGGATTTTCCCGCAAGAAATCTAAAGTACTACCATCAATGACCGTATCCGTATACAAAGGAATAAACTCTATATCAGCTGGGGCATTGAATTTTGCTCCCGCAGATGGAGCATGTGTTGCCATCAAATCGATGGCGGTCAGCTGAACGGGAAGAGGAGCAGGCTCGCGCTCAGGTGTTTGTTTAGGTTTTCTGCTAAACACTGCTTTAAAGCGTTCGGCAATCGTAAGTGAAGCTTTATGCTGAGCCTTACGATATTGAACCATTTCCTCTTCGGTAATTGTCTTCCAACCCAAATTTTGGATTGAAAGCTCAACTGGGAATTCAGTTTCTTTTAACGATGCAACTTTAATATTTGCTTTTTGGTGAAGGAAATGCTGAAAAACCTTTTTTATTGCAATTTCTGAATCTGATTTTCTTTGTAGATTATATAATTTTTCTTTGTCTTCATGCTTCAGCCAAATAGCAAACATTCCTTTCATCCACTCTGTTTTTACAGTAGATGAAATAGGTTTCTGAGTGATCATTTTTGCTTGCTCTTCAATACTGGCATAAATACTATTTCCACTACTCATTGTATCTAGTGAACTGGGTCCATATATATCGGTACTAAGAAGAACTCTACGCTCTATTTCTCCAGTAATTTTCCCTTTAAGTTGTTGGTTTAAACTTTGAATTTCTTGAAATACGGAACCTTTCAAGAAGGTATTTTTTCCTTGTTTATAAAACTCCTCTCTTTTTTCAGGAGTTTGCGAATACAACTCTCGGTTTTTTTGCTTTTCGGTTCCTATATTTCCCATCGCAAGTTCATCGAGAATACGATAATCTGGATTTGCCCTTAGATAATTACTAATAATTTTTTCTCGAAAAACCTTTAGTCCTTGAAGTCGGTGATTAGATTGTTGCTCAACATCATCCTCCTCGAATTCTCTAACACGTGATATAAGCTGTTTACGAACCTCTTCAAGTTCATTCATTGCCTCTTTAAAAGCACGGGAGACAGCGTTCATTGTGTTTAATTTAGGGTCATTATCTTTCAGTTTCGCCAAGATTAATTCAGCTCTGGTTTTTTCAGCATTATTTCCACGAAGATTAAGCAACTTATTGGACACAGATATTTTCAAAGCATTTAGTTCATCCATTTCTTGCATTAAGAATTGGACTCTAGCGTCTAAATTTTGTAATTTTATTGATTTATTTCCTTCACCAATCAATGTTTTTTCACTGAAGATTTCTTCATTCAGGTGATCAATATTTTCTTGGCATTGTGCCATTAATATTTTTACTTTTTCTTGACCTTGCTCTAACCGACTTAGGGTAGTATTTATATTTAAGTCTGCCTTTTCTATATTGGTCGTTAATTTTTCTATAAATGCTTGACGTTGCGCTGGGTATACTTCTTTAATGTATCTTTTTTCAATTTCTGGTTTTGAATTACGCAAAGCATCAAGTAATCCCATGACTTTAGGATTAGTTAAGGCCTCTTTATTCGCTATAACTAAGCGAAAAAAAGTTGCTTTATCAATTTCTTTACGTGTTCTGCCTATATTTATTTCAATCTTAGTGTCTTCATTTCTGGAAAAACCTGTAACAAAAGAAACAATATTCGCATTCTCTAAATCTTTTAATGTTACATTTCCTGAAGCTCTCCAATAGCTGGCATGTTCTAACCGTTGATTAGGCGAATGTATATGTCGCTCATTTACACTTAGTTTTTGAATTTGGTGATTTAATATCTGCAGACTTGCTTTCCAAGCTAATGCAGCTGCATGTTCTGATACTCTATTTAATGCCGTGAAGAGAAGTTTTCCTTCATCATCCTCTTTGAAAGGAAATACATTACCCTCCCAGGAAAAAGAGTCATCCCTATATACTTCAGGAATAAAATATTCTTGAATCTCTTCGTCTCTGCCCGCACTTTTTAAATAAAAATAAAGTTCTTTGGCATGATTTGCAATTTTTTGTTCAATGCGCCTTATTGCAAGATTTTTGTCATTGTTCTCAGGCGCTTTTGCCAACTGTTCCTTAAGATCTATCAAGGAAGTGAAATAATTTTGATAATATTGGTTTGAGGGTGGTTCATTTATTTCAGTTAAACGCATAGAAGCTTCATGCAATTCTGCAGGAGAAAGATATTCGGGCTCCAGCCCTTTAAGTATAGGGATATATTCGGCATCCACAAATGCCTGTTCCCCTTTTTTATCACCGCAAATGTCGGAAAGCAAGGCCTGTCGTTGTTCGAGTAGCATTGCTAATCGCACTTTCTTATAAGTTGATTTTCCTAATTCATACAATTCATTGGATTGTGTTTTTTTAGCATAACAATTCCCCGTGTTTTGCGGGCGTTGCAATAGTTCTTCGAACTGAGGAGGGGCGTCTTCCGATGCTAAATAGCTAAATCTTTCAATATACCGTTGGTAGACATAAGCTTGATCATTTAAAGCAAAAGCTTTTCTGAGCCTACCCATAATGCTGTCACCCATTTGGTTTCGCTCTTCCATTGAAGTATGTCTAACATTTTCTTCAATATGGGTTTGTGCCCAACCTGCATAGCTTTTTGAATGGATTAAATCAGTTAAATAGGCTAATCCCTCAGCAGAATTAAGACGCTCTTCGGATACTTTGAATGATAAAGCATTTTTCCGCATTCCACTGTTACCTATGCGGGAAAGTTTAAGTAAACCGGCTAGTGAACCTTTATTAGTCGTATTTTCTAAAGCACCAGAAGAATCATAAGTTGAAAGCTTAAATTGGTTACCTTCTCGCTTTATAACAAGTTGCATGGCGTGACCTTCTAGTCCTGTTTCAAGATATAAAGCTTCACCATTTTTCAGCTCCAGACAGCCTCTTTGTAAAGCCTTGCCGGCCAAATCGAGTTTTGTCTGGTATTTCTTTTGTCCTTTTAGAAATTCTGCTGGGCCTAATTTTCGATAATCGTCTTTGCCGGGTATTTTTTCATATCCACCCCACTCCTCACAGACGTGCTGCATAATATTAATTAAATTTTCAGAGCGTTTTTGATTTTTATGATAGGTAGCAATTTGATCTCTTTCTTCTTTTGTAAATTTTAAACCGTAATCTTCAAAAGCATGAGGTAAATCAACGAGTTTACCCATCAAATTTCTTTCAAATGATGTAACCATTTCAGGCTCGCCACCAATGCCAAAGGCATGATCACCGTCTTTTACTTTAAAAGGGGATGTTCCGCCTGGATTTACGGATCGGACTGCACGCAATATGCTGTTCTTTTCAACATTGGTATCATCTAAGGTAACTAAAGAACCAATAACGGAACCTATAGAACTAAGTTGATCCGTCTGGGTTCCAGAGACAACTTGAGAAGCAAGGGCCATTCCAAAACGAGTCATAATAGCCGATTTAATTTGTTCAGGAGTTCTTGCGGTTTGTTCCCCAATAACGGTTAGAGCGGTTTTTGCAGAAATTTCATCTGCTCCACTTTGTGCAAAAACTTTTAGACGATCATTTTCCGCTTCTGTGATTTTTAATTCATAGGGTTTATCAGGAATTCTAGATTTTCTATATAGCTGTTTCAATCCTTTTCCAAGTGGTTTGGTAACAGGTCTTAAATATTCAGCAGGGATGGTTACAATAGAACCTACAGCTCCCAAAGGAAGACTAAAAATTAAAGTCACCGCATTGAGCGCAATCCAAGAGCCCAAACGCTGATCTTTACCTCGTTTGGGTGTGATAGTCTTCCAAACTGCCCCTACAGCTTTAGCGTATCCTTTAAATGGTGACAAAATTGTCCATTTAACTAGTGAAGCTACACTTGTCACTGCCACCTTCGCTGTGGTTTTAAGGCCATTCAGCATTTGGGACAATAGATTTTTCTTCGTTATTGGGGTTGCTTCTGGTGATTTAAGGACTGAATGATTACTAATTGCTAAGTTAGCTTTATGAACATTCTTAATAATTTTTTTCCAAATACTTACATCCCATTGAAGATTTTTATGCTGTTTTAGCCATTCTGCAGGTTTTTGAGAATTAAATTCTCGTTTGTTGTTGGCTTCATCTATTGCTTGTTGAATTGCTGTAAGCTGTTCATCTTTAAGACTTTTGAGTTTTTGTTCTAAGATAAACAATTCATCATCCGTTGCACGCGCAAGCACTAACTGTCTGATTTCGTTATTTTTTAAAGCAAACAGTGCTTCTTTGGTCAGATGTTCATAAGTTTTTTGCAAATATTCAGTAATTGTAGCGGTTTTTGCGAGCTCGCTTGCGAGAATTGGTTGTTTTCCCTCAGCAAAAATTTGCTTTTTATGCTCTGTTAAAAATTGTTTTATTTGTTTGCGTCTTGATAAATTTTTAATCTGAGGTAGAACTTCCGCATGCAAAATTTTAACATCACTTATTCCAAGTGTTGCGATATATGTTTTTAGCTGCTTAGTGTCGAAGTGGGAGAATAGAGTGGCAACTTCACCAGCATATCTAGTCATATGCTACCTTACTATCTATTTTCACAATTTGTTCTCCAAATGAATTTCAATCCGCAACAGTGAGGTTTAGTTAGAAAGATTATTGTTTCTTTTATTTTATTGTAGACCAGATAGTATTAATTTATGTCATTTGCAATTAATATTGAGCTATGTGATTTAACTTATATCTTTTGGTGTTATTTAAAGTCCAATAAGCGTTGTTTTTAACAGTTTCTGGTGAAATGAAATGCCGCGCTAAAATGTCTAAATAAATGGAGGGCCTTTATAAGGGATGGAGAATAAAATAGGTCATAAAATGGGCGGCTTTAAGAATTAAAGAGTATATTATTGTCTCTTAATATTTGGTCCAGGATACATTATTGCGTTATGTTGATTAGGTCCTGATCCCTTTATAGATGCTGGGGTCTGTTCATCGTGGCAGTGAATGAAGGCCAAGCGTAGGCTAATTCTTCAGAAATTTTTGTGACCTGGAGAGATGACCTCCAGGTTTCGCGAGTGTAATTATGGGTTAACTTGAGATTTTGTTTGAGTGATAAACAGTTCAGTATGTTCTGCTTGCAAACGTGCAATATATTGTGCCCCATCCATGAAAGCCATATTTGTTCCCTCATAAGTTTTCATTGCTTCATTAATTTTTGCGGCAAGTTTGTCGATAGTCAGGTGTTTCTTTTCACCACAATTAGGATCGAAGAAAGAGAAATCATTATCTCCCGTTTTCTTAATAACCATAGAATGACCGGTGAAACTTAAAAATCCCTTACTGAAAACACAAAATTTAATATAAGTACCATTTTCAAGAGAATTTAATTTCTCAGTTAATACCTCTACATTGGCTGTTTTATCATTATTTTGAATGTTGTTGCTGGGAAAGAGTGAGAACGGATATTTATTAAAAAAATAAGCTTTCAATTTTTCAAAAAAAGTAGCAACGTGAAGGATGTGGCTAACCTTGATTTTTTTCTGATTTATTGCAAATAAACCGATTTTTTCTTGCAAAAAATTACTATTCGAGCTCTTGATTTGCTGCAATTCAATAAACCCATCCAATCTTTCTCTCAGCTTAAAAGAGGTCTTGTTTAGATCTAGAGTTTCTTCAGATTTACCGAGTAAATCTTCCATTATGACGTAATTGGAGATAAGCTCACATAACCCATCATATTTCATTACAAAATTATTTAAGGTTTTATAGAGGCTTTTATTCAACTGCACTTCAAAGCAGATTCCTTCTTGATCAAATTTTACAGTTTTTTGTTGATCAAGAGCGAACAATTTAGAAGAATGATGCAAAGCCTGTTGTAGTTGCTCATGCTCCCTCTTTGCAGCCATGAAATTTAAGAATTGCTGACGATATTTTTCTGCATTTTCCTTTAAAATAGTGACCTTGTAGTAAGAAGGCAACTCTTCCCGATTAGTAGATTGGGATAAAATTTTTTCCTTTCCAATTTCTTTTAAAACTTCTTTTCCCATACTTAAGATTCATTTTTTTACCTTGTTATTATTATAATTAGGGAAACTTAAATAAATATTAACTGCTTTCTAAGATTATTTAGCCTAAACCTGCACGATACCTGGTTTGTGTAATAGGCTGAAGGGGGAGTAATGGAGTTAATCATAATCACCTATAGTAAGGAGTACAATCGCTCAAGATAAGCCACGAGCTGATGGGCTTTTTCTAACATATTATCCTCGAAGTACCAGCAAATACATAAGGCAGCTTGAATGATACACCAGCTTAATACTCTTTCTCGGTCAAAGGCAGTGAGTTCAATCACCCAATCAAGGTTACGTGCTAATTCTTTTGTTTCAAGAGGATCTTCAAGAACGCAGAATGGATTCCTCAAAAATGCGCCTATCTCAAATTCTCTTTCACCTAGAATACCTTTAGGATCTATCGCACGCCATTCCGAATGGTGTTGTAGGATATTGTAATGGTGAAGGTCACCATGCAATAACACTTGCTCTCCCTGACTTGATAACAGCTCTTTTGTTCGACCAACAACAAAATCTCGTAAGGGCTTTTTAATCAGTCGTTGTAATGCTTCCTGAGTATTAAGTCGCGCCAAGTTTCTTAACCATTGTTCTAATGAGATAAAGCGGTGAGGTTCTGTAATTGGAGACCATAAACGTTGCATTACAGACACAGCAATCGGAATGGCTTGTTGTTCATCAATGAGATCTACCAATCGTGTTCCTGGTAACAGTCGTTCCATTATCATCCATCCTTCATCAGGATTCGCATCAATTAAACGCGCGGAGCCTTTGCCATTAAACTGTTTTAATGCGTCAATTTCCATTGAAAACTCATGATGAGGTAGGCTTACTTTTAATACCCACTCTTCACCTTGGGAACCCAAAACAGGAAGCACATAGTTAAAACTTAAATGCTCGAAGGGAGGTAATAAAGTAAGCCCATGTGTAGAGGCTAAACTGTTAAGAAACTTAGGTAGGTGATGCCACCATCGTTTTCCCGCTTCACCATGCACAGTGGCAATTGTCTTCTTAAGTTGTTTGAGGGGGCTGTTTATCGCTTCTACCATGGTTTGACCTGGAGTATTTCAACCATTTTAGCAGAAATGAAATTATTTTTAACTGCTGCTCTAGCGACTTTGTTGGCTCAGCCACAAGAGCCCGGCATTGTAAACCACATCATGAGTTCCTTCGAAAATCTTAAGTGTTACCCCATTCGAAGTTTTTTCCAGCAGCAGCTTTATTCCAGCTGCCGCATATAGGCTGTCATAATAATCGCCAGCCATTCGGTCGGGGATTTTATACTGATCGACGATTTCCGCTATTTCTACTTCAGTGAATCGATCGCCTTCATCTGCCAGAGCGTTGAAGGCACGTAGTGAATGATCCGGCGGCACGAATCTATCTTTGATGCCTGTGGCAATATACACCTGAACGCCTTTGCCCCGGGCATTTGCAAGATAGGTTTTGGGGCTTCTTTTCGCACACTCCAGCGCGGCTGGAGTTCCAGGTAGCGGTGCGCCGCCGCAGCAGCGTTCAATATCGCGTGAGTAGTCATGGGTGGCATGTCGCGTAGTCTCATACCAGGCCACGAGATCATAAACTGGCACCCAAGCCACAGCAGCTGTCCATAATTGTGGGTATCGGCCTACCATATTGAGAGTCATCATTCCGCCGCCGGAAAATCCTGCCAAATACACTCGGTTCTCGTCCACCCGCGCATTTTTTTTGGCGTATTCGAGAGCATCTAGCACATCCTGTATGGCCAGTTCAGAAGCTCCGGCGTCAGGATTGTCAAAATCACCTCTAAAATTGGGATGAATAAACACCCAATCGTTCTCAATGGCCCAGATGCCGTAGGGAATACTAAAAGGTTGGATATAATCTGCGCTCCAACTATGCAGTACCAGCAATAGCGGTTTTTTGTGGTGCGAACCGGAATCGTAGAACAGGCTCGGTTGCAGACTGCCGTCTGCCGAGGATTTGATCATAACCGACTGCACCTGAGGCGCTGCTTTTTTCCACGCCTCGGCTTTTGACATGTTAGCCAAAGGGGATTTGGCCAGTTTCATAAAGGTGGTATAACTCTCGACCAATTTTACCGATAGACCATCGCTCTCAGCTGAATTGCAGGTAAAAAATGCGCTAAAGATCCCCAGAAAGACCATTGTTGGTTTTAAATAATTGATCAAAACAGTCTCCTTTGCATGCTTCTGACTTTCTTGCGCTTGTAAATTATGACTAATACATCTTAGGGGGCGATCGGTCTGACAAGTGGAATCCGTCTGAGCACCCAGATTGCGCTAAAAGAGAGGAAAAAAATCAGCGCGGCAAAAAGCGGAATACCCAGCGCCGCATGCACTTGTAAGGGCTCAAACTGCCAGCCGAGCATACCATCCCTTAATGCCTCCAATACCATCGCATGAATTAAATAAATACCCAGCACATCGGCACTCATTTCTTGCAAAATTCGTTCCTTTCTAGTGATTCCCCCATATGTGCCAGCAGCAAGACTTTTGGTTACCAAAAACACCGTTGCAGACATTAGCAATACATTAAAACTGAAATATTCATAAAAAATCCCCTGAAATTCGCCTTGATGCTGAAGCGTCAACCTGTATGTACCCCAAGCGGTCACACCGAAGCCGATGAGAAACAGCGCGCACGCCAGTACCGTATATCGCGGTGTCAACCGCACATCTTGCAAAAGAAACCCAAGCACAAAATAACCTGACAATGCAATGGTAGACTTTGCTATTCCCGTCCAATTATTCAGATTGACTTGCCAGAGATCAATCGCTGCAAAATAGGCCACAGCTGGTGGCACAAAGCTCAGTGCAACCCATAGACCAACTATTAACCAGGTGGCACGGGTAGAAAAATGATTCAGACCGAGCCTTAAAACCGGCACCAGAACATATAACCCGAGAATCACATACAAAAACCACAAATGGTAATAGACCGGCTTAACGAAAACCCGTGGAAAAAGATTTGTCCATTCTAGCGCATGGCCGTCGGAGTAAGTCTCCCATCCCAAGTAAATACCACTCCAGATCAAAAGAGGTACGAGCACCTTGCGCAGGCGCTGGGTGAAGAACCACAGAAAGGAATCCTCGGATTTGCCGAGCACCAATGAACCACTCACCATAATAAAGACTGGCACGCACCATCGTGACAGGGAATCATAAACATTGCCGATCCACCAGGTGCTTTCGTCTAATTGATTGTAACGAACGAGAAATGGTGCGGCGCTATGAATCAGAATAACGGCAAAAATGGAAACAATACGAAGTACATCTGCCCAGATCAGCCGCTGGTAATTTTCCATCTGATCTCCTGCCTTCTTCTTAATTACTTATGCAGTAAAATACATCAACAGTTTACCCTGCTTCGTGGTCATTGTCAGAGGATTGAAATAGAAACAGCTTCGGCTGCGTATACAACATTAGTTTTCTTTCTTTACCCATTTCCCGTCATCGTTCTTTTTATATTCATTCTTAACTGCGCTCCAGGCTACCGCATGCGATGTCTCTTCTCTACTACGACCCTCTTGCCTTTCATCTGGCTCATCATATTGCTCCCAGGCACTATTATAAGCTTCTTTATAAATTTCCTGCGCATGTTTTGGTAGATTATCCTTTACGCTATCGGGTAGTTCACTAATCTTATGGTATGGCATCAGATCTCCTTTCTGTGATGTTAAATGGCAGATTTGGCAAAAGGCAATGTTGTTGGAAATCACTTGAAGAACAATTGCCTATACAAACTATAGAACAATACAAGTTAAAAGCCAAAAGCGCGTATTATTGAGCGCTAGACAAGAAGTCCAATTAAAGCAATTATTGCTTTCCCTTGTTTCAAATTTTAATCTTCAGTGAGAGCAATTAAGCGCATCCATAAAACAGTGATTTCAACGAGAAGGTTTGATAGATGCAGAAATGCCGCCATAATTATTGCATGGTGACAGAGTACCTGTTAAGTTGATTGCTTCCTTATTTAGTTTTCAATAGTAGCGCAAATGGCATGACAGGGAGATCGGGTAGTATGAAATTAAAAGCTATTGCTGTAATTCTTCTTTGCTGTGGTAATGGTTTTTCTACGGCTGGAACAATGGGAGATATAACCTCTCTTCCCACAAAATTTTATATAGGTGTTGAGGGTGGGGCATCTATTTCTTTAGATACTGATTTTCAGCCCAGACTTGATGGAGCAGAAACTTTTCGTATTCTTGCGCCAAGCAATTCTGACTGGAGTCGTGACTTGGGTATTGGTGGTTTTGGCGGTTTATTTGTTGGGTATCAATATAATCCTAATATTGCCTTCCAGTTTACCTGGGATTATCGTAGTGGTTATGATTATTACCTCCACGCCAGCTATGGTGTTGATGCTACCGATCCAAATTACTATCTTGAAGATCGTTATGAAACACTCGGAGATATTAACATTCAGACTTTTCTATTTGATCTGTTTCTGAGGCCTGCAGTAAACTGGGGTGGCTTTGTGCCCTATGTCAAAGGAGGGATTGGCCTGGCTTATGATGAAATGAGCACTTTAAGAAATGTACAGCATACATTTTCAGGCAATCCAATCACTTATGATACTCGTATTCCTGGTGATTCAGTAACTAGTTTTGCTTGGGATGCTGGGGTTGGGGCTGATTACTTTTTTAATGATAAGCTCAGTATTGGTCTTGGCTATCGCTTTGTTGATGCAGGTAAACTGCGCACAAGAAATGTCTTCTATGATGTGGTATCTAGCGATGCGGCGACTATAACACCTTTTGAAACGAATCATCTTTTCTTAAATGAGTTTGTTGCTTCTATTGCTTATCATTTTGATATCGCTTAGCTCAAATAGCAGGTTTATTATGAAGAAAAGACATTCAATAAAGGGAAACTTATTTCACACTGGCGACTGGGTCAGGTATTAAGCTTTCCTTTCTTTTATCAAAGTTTAAATTACTTATTTCCTCTGGATATTGTTTGACAAATATTCTGTTAGAAGCTTTATGAGGCGTTACTGTCTTATAGCAAAGGATTTTAGGAAGTATAAGGAAGCTATATGAATTGGTTGTTGTTACTACATATTTCAGCCATACTCTGTTGGTGTGGCACATTGCTCTATTTGTTGGCTTTTATCACCGATGCTTCTTTGGGTAAACATGAGGTCGTGTTACCCAATATAAATCTACCTCATTTTCTATTTACGCTTGTGCTTACGCCCGCCGCCTTAATTGCCATCATATCGGGAACACTATTATTCATAACGATGAAAATTATCGCGCTATGGTTAATTGTTAAGTTGACACTAGTTGCTGGTTTGGTAATTTGTCATGCTTTAGCTGGTTGGATGGTTTTAAAAATAGGGACTGTGTCGCCGGAAAAGATGAAGCTTTTTGGGATTCTCTGCGGCAATATTTCCATCCTGTTAATCATTGCGATTTTTTGGATTGTTCTGGCCAAACCTCCTATAGGTAAATTACTATGACAAGTATCTTGTATAGATTACCTCATGACTACAATTTCTCACTGAGGTATTTCCACACCAACACCATACTCATACACCAATTGTCCTCCCATTACACTGGTAAGAAAAATCAGCAAAGCAGTCAAAAAAGAAAGATAAATGCCTGCAGGGAAAATATAGGTAGCTGGATCGGGTATGCGCAGCAAATAATTAAGGGCTGCAACAGAAAGCATAGTGACTGCAAAAATTGCATGACACCAGGCAGTAACCAAACGACGAATCCGAGTAACTATAAGCAAATCAATCAACCCAATCAGACCGGAAATGACTCCTCCAATAACTCCAGTCAATACCAGCCAGTAACCTGCACGTGCCCAGAAAAAATCCTGGGTATAGATATAAGCGCTGTCAGTAGCGATCAATCCAAGTAATGCTGCAACTGGAAAATGGATTAACATAGGATGTATAGGATGACCAGCAACAGACATACGACTGATAATAGGTTCTCGAATTTTTTTAATAGCCATGATCATTTAAATAAAAAGAAAATTATGGTTAAGAGCTTAACAGGGCTTGTTCTAATAATCATCTTTTTAGGATTAAACGGGTGCTCCGGTTCTCAATCTATCGTGAATCCTGCTAGTGAAGCTGCCTTCTCTATTTCAAAGCTTTGGTGGGGAATGTTTTCATTTTTCAGTCTGGTATTTTTTGCGATTTTATTATTATGGCTTTATGCACTTAGGCCTCGTGAAAGGGCCACAGAGCAAAAACATACAAGGCTAATAAGCTTGTCTTTAATCATTGGTGGTGGGATTTTATTGCCCTCCGTTACCATTTTTATTATTTTATTTTTTGCTATACCGATTGGTAATCGCATACTGCCACACCCGGAACCCAACGCGTTACGAGTTGAGGTAATCGGGCATCAGTGGTTTTGGGAAATTCGTTATCCTGACGCAGGCATTACATTACTCAATGAATTACATTTACCAGCTAAACAACCGGTCGATGTTGTTGTTACAAGTCAGGATGTTATTCACTCATTCTGGATCCCTCGTCTAAACGGCAAAATTGATGCGATTCCGGGATATATTAATAAATTACGTCTCCAACCAATGAAAACAGGGTATATGCGTGGTCAGTGTGCAGAATTCTGTGGTAAATGGCATTCACAAATGAGCCTGGCGGTTAAGGTTTATGAGCCGGAGGGATTTAAAACCTGGATTCAGGAGGAACAAAAAAAGCAACAAATTCATTTTATTCCTCCTGCAAAAAATAACGCTGTTTTAACTAATTAATGTAGAAAAATAATGAAAGATATAAAGACTAAACATGAAAGTTTAAATGCAGTATGGGGTAATCCGCCGGGATGGAGAGCATTGACCATTGTCAACCATACAACAATTGGCATTCGTTTTATGATAACTGCTGGGGTTTTTTTTATCATAGGCGGCTTGCTGGCAATGATAATAAGAACACAGCTTGCCTTACCCGAACAGCAGCTTGTTTCGCCTGAGATTTACAATCAATTATTTACCATGCATGGTACGATGATGATGTTTTTGTTTGCTGTTCCCATGATGGAAGGAATAGCAATTTATCTCGTACCCAAAATGATAGGTGCAAGGGATCTTGTCTTTCCTCGCGTGAGTGCCCTTGGGTATTTCTGCTTTTTGTTCGGTGGGATTATTTTAACTAGTAGTCTTCTATTAAATATTGCTCCAAATACTGGCTGGTTTATATATCCCCCTTTGACCAATGCTTTTTATTCGCCCGGAATAAATACTGATTTCTGGCTTTTAGGGGTTACGTTTGTGGAAATTTCCGCAATGGTTACGGGAATTGAACTGGTTGTATCTATCATTAGAACTCGCACTTCAAAGATGGCATTGCATCAAATGCCACTCTATTGTTGGACTATTTTAGTCATGGCATTGATGATTGTGTTTGGATTTCCACCTTTAATTCTTGGAAGTATCTTGCTCGAAGTGGAGAGGGCAGTGGGCTTGCCATTTTTTGATACCCATCGCGGTGGTGATCCTATTCTCTGGCAACACTTGTTTTGGTTGTTTGGTCATCCGGAAGTTTACATCATTTTTCTTCCTGCTGCCGGCATTGTTTCAACGATTATACCTGTTTTTGCCCGACGTGCGATGGTAGGTTATCGATGGATTGTTCTTGCAGTAATTATGATGGGATTTATTAGTTTCGGCGTTTGGGTTCATCACATGTTTACTGTGGGAATACCTAAGTTAGCCCAAGCCTTTTTTTCCATGGCCAGTATGCTAGTTGCTATCCCTACCGGAATTCAATTATTTGCATGGCTAGCAACCTTGTTGACAGGACGTCCTGTATTTCATGTGCCCATGCTTTGGATCAGCGGCTTTTTAGTAACATTTGTTATTGGTGGTTTAACAGGAGTGATGCTGGCGTTGGTTCCTTTTGATTGGCAGGTACATGATACGCATTTTGTAGTTGCACATCTTCATTATGTGGTCATCGGTAGTATGTTTTTCCCTCTGGTTGCTGCACTTTATTATTGGATGCCCCATTTTTCAGGCCGAATGCCCTCTGAACGCCTTGCAAAATGGGGGTTTTGGTTAACCTTTGCTGGATTTAACATCACTTTTTTAGGAATGCACTGGACTGGTTTGCTCGGCATGCCAAGGCGTGTGTACACGTATGAAGCAGGTTTGGGTTGGAACGGGTTAAATTTAATTTCATCCATAGGTTCCTTTCTATTTGCGGCGGGTATTGCAATGGTGTTACTGGATATTATTATCCATTTTCGCTTTGGACGCCTGTCCCCTGATAATCCCTGGAAGGCTGACACGCTGGAATGGGCTACAGACATGCCTCCCACCCCTTATAACTTTATCAGTTTACCTGAGTGCTCGAGCAGACATCCTTTATGGGAGAAGCCAAATCTACAACAACATATTGCCGAGGGAAAATATGCTTTATCCGTGGCTACTCATGGACGGAGAGAAACTTTGGGAACGGAACCTGTAACAGGCAGAGTAAAGGAAGTCATTCATCTCCCGGGGAATACCTGGCTTCCTTTTATTGCTTCTGTTTTATTGGCAATTATTTGCCTAACTCTGCTTGTAAAAACCTATACTTTGGCTGGCATTGCTCTGTTAGTTTTATTGGCTGTTTTATTACGCTGGGCGTGGGAAAATGGTGCTCACCCTAAAGCCGCTCCAGATGCGAAGGTAATGCCAGGGGATCCTCCTTTACACTCGCGTACTTTCGACGGGCCTGGTTTATGGGGTATGGGAATTAGTTTACTTGCCAATGCTGCCTTATTTATGTCACTTTTGTTTGGATGGTATTATTTATGGACTGTGGCACCACAATGGCAAGCTCCTGAAACAGTTCAATTTTCCCGATCATTATTCTTCTTAGGGGGGTTGATTTTAACATTTGCCACCATTTGGTTTTATCGAGTGACTCAACGCGTACGTCACCACAACATCAGATTTCTACAAATTAATCTTTGGGGGATCAGTTTGCTTGGGCTACTCCAGACGGGAATAACTCTGGGGGTATTGTTATTTGCTAATCTTCACCCAACGCAAACCTCCCATGATGCTGTTTTAACCATTCTGTTCTTGTATCAAATCATTCATAGTGCTTTATCCGTGATAATGACAACAATATTAGCGCTGCGTGTGGCCTACGGTTATATTGGGGAGAGAGCCCTCTATGAGCCTATTGTAGTTGAACAATGGTGGCTATATACCTTGGTTACATTTTGGATAATATTTGTTTCTATAGTTTTGTTTCCTCTTTCTTTGGGAGCATAAATGAGTTTTTTTTTACATCCTGTGCAAATGTTTCTTGGATTAGCTATCTGGAGTGTATGGTTTATTTTAATGTATAGCTTGTTGTCTATTGGCTGTGAAGTGGCCCCAATTTCACTTTTAAGGCTGAACGGGATCAATTTAATACTTTTTTGTTGTACATGGATAACGCTTATTATTTTAATTTATCTTGCTTATCATGGTTGGAAAAAGTGTAAGACTTATGCGGCAAAAAATTCTGCTGTTACTGCCTTTATTTTGTGGGTTAGTTTTGGAGGATATGTCACCGCTGTGATTGCAACATTCAGTATAGGTATGATGGTATTATTTTTTCCTCCCTGTTTATAAGATAAATATGAAAAGGATAAAAAATGAAACGAAGGAAAAGCTTATTTTCATTGATGATGCTTATTTCCTCAATGGCATTTGCCCACGATCCCTTTGTTTCAATCAGTAAGCAGTCGCAATGGCCCATCCTCTTAAGCGCGCTCTTGTTATTGTTAATTTGGATAGTCTACTGCATTGGGTGTTGGAAAATATGGCCAGGTTTCAAAAGATGGTTTCTCTTCCAATTGACTATCTTTACTGTGGGGATGACAATTTTTGGGTCTTTAGATGAATGGGCAGAAACTAATGCAGCAGCGCACATGACACAGCACATGCTCATGATGACTGTTATCGCTCCGCTATGGGTATTAGCTCAACCTTTACCTCAATTTTCCAGGGTGATAGGACGTTTTTCTATGAGACTAGTTTTTCCCTTACTTAACATTGTGCAATATCCCATGCTGGCTGCTCTACTGCATGGCGCTGTCATTTGGTTCTGGCATGCCCCCAGGCTTTATTTACTGGCCTTGGAAAATCCCTGGTGGCATGTAATTGAGCATGCGTGTTTTATTATCACAGCAGGTTTATTTTGGTGGTCTGTACTTCGCTGCACAAAAACCACAGCAGCAAAGGCTTTTCTAGCCTTGCTTTTTACTTTGATGCACACCGGTTTGCTGGGTGCTTTATTTACTTTTGCGCATATTCCCTTATACGGAAAGAATTCTTCGCTCCAAAATCAACAATTAGCTGGTCTCATCATGTGGGTGGCAGGAGCTATCCCTTATCTGCTTGCTGTGATATGGTGCAGTCACCGTTGGTTGCAACAAGTTTATCTGAATGACTTTCATAATAATAATTCAAAACTCTATAGTTAATTATCTGTCGAAGGTAAAATTCTATTTTCATCAGTCACTGTTTCATTTTGTAGAGGTTGTTGCTTCATTGATGACCAAAAATTAAATTTGGAATGAGGAAAAAAAGTCCTAAGTTCATTATTGAGGATGATTTTTTTATCATGAAATTTTTTTCGGTCTATAATGGCTAGTTGGGCATTTTGTATACGTTTTGCATCATCGTTATTGTCAGGTAAAACAACAGGTAGGCGACTTACAATATCTAAATAATTTTTAAGTGCTCTTGGTGGCTGTCCATGTTTGATATATTCATCTGCTATTAGGGGATAAGCCCAAAAATCTCTAAGATTAAAGTTAAGCTCATTCTTATGTGTCTGAAGTATTTTATCCATTTTTTGAAAATCACCATGCCGTGCATAGGAGAGCATTCGTTCTGCAAGTGGTAATTCTTGGGATAGTGTAAATAAATCCTTTGCATCGATTGTTATATCATCAATAACTGCTTCTAAATCAAGTTTCATTGCACATGCATTAACCGCCCTAATGTTTGCTGGCGAAAAATAGGCGTGGGTAAAATTAACAAAATTAGTCAAATCTACTTCTTTGCCCGCATGTAAATTAGCAAATAATTGCTGAGTGTATTTACCGGTATCATGCTTAATGGCACTGCCGATTTTAAATTGCCACTCCTCTTTTTCGTCTTTGAAAAATAGAACATTTTCAAATCCCATAGCATCCAGGATAAGGTTAGTCCTTTGGTAAAAATCACGGTAATGGTTAAGGAATTCACCCATTACAGTCCTAAGCGGTGGGTCCTCTTCCAAACGTTGCAAAATGGCACCTATCCTTACATCAATGATTGCATAATCATTAAGGTTTATAGTAGGTTCAGCACCTTTTTGACCAATAAGAATTTTAGTAAAACTCGCAAACAATTCCTGATTGTGCCTCATTAGGTAAGGGTCTAATTCTGCGGGTTCTATTTTAAAATCAAATTTTACTTTAGAGTTGAAGCATTTTTCATAGGGGACAATGGAGAGGGCTGCATCGTGGGCATCTTTTCCAGGAAGTAGCACCTGATGAGTAAAATGCAGCTCTCGAATACAGCGTGATTTTCCATCTTTGTCAAAACAATCGTATAAAGCAGCATATTTTTGTTCTAATGCTTCAAGCGCTTCGGGTTTAAGGTTTTGTTTCATTAATTTGATAACAAAAGGCGCCTCTGGGAATCGATAGAGTATATGAGTTCCGCCTTCTGCAATACGCTCGGCTTTGGTTAAATCAATGACACGCTCTTGAGTTAAGGCTAATTTAATGGACTCTAGCATGTTTGGACATAAAATCTAATGGAGGAATTCCTATTATATTTTGGATAGAATAAATGACTTTCTGATGCGAGTTAAAATTTACACATAATTTTCAGTTGCCTTTTCATCGAAATAAAATAAACAGTACCAGGTTCAGTCAAACGATGGTAGTTTATTATATCCTATCGAAAGGATTTCATATAATAACGCTGATGCGTAGGTAGAAAATGACAAAATTAATTTACGTAGTAGGATTAATCATTGCATGGCTATTATTTTATAAAATTTTAACTGCAAGGAAGGTTAGACTGCCGAAAATAAAAACAACAATTATTGTACTTTTGTTCTCCGCATTCATTTATAGCTTCAGTTATAACCTTTATGCCTTTCTTGATAGGATAATATTTTCTTTTAATAAAGACGGTGAAGTAGCATTGGTAAATTCACCTTTTAAAATACCTTCAGAGGCTGATGTAAACTATTGTAAACAATTTACTGATCAAGATGGACAGGTAATAACAACTATTTCAACGCGAAGGGATGGAAGGTATTGTGGTGAGTTTTGGCACTTTAACAAGAAAAAGAATTTATTGCTGCCTTACAAAAATCTTAATGAAAAGCAAACCATTTATTGGGCTTCTCCTACGTTGAGAATAATCATAAATAAATGATTGATGCCAAACTCATTACACATTTAAGACACTATTTAATTGTTCTATACGTGCCTGGTAAAGTTGGATAAATTTTTCCGTCTCTTTCTCTTCGACTGGGTAACCATTGTTTTTGAGAACCTGATTGATAGCCGCCGCTAAACGGCGTTGAGCAGTAGTGTCTGTTAATTTTTTTACCTTTAAATGAGCAACGTAAAGACCGCCGGCCAGCTCATGGGCTGATAAAGGATCAGAAAAAAGATTGCTCATAAAGGCTGCTAATGAGTTGTATTGGCTAATCGTCTTACCTGTGCAAAAAAAGGGAAGACAATGACTATTTTTATGCTCTTCAATGCACTGGTAAATTTCTTGTTCAAGTTGGTTGATACCATGCATTAAGTTGAGGCGTCGTAATTTTTTAGCTGAAGTATCTATGGTCTTAGATGCATTGTTAATTATTGTTTGTTCTTCTTTACTTTTGGATTTTTTTCCAATTACCATTGCTAACAAACCTGCATATTTATCAATGACTGCCGCAGCAAGCTCTATCTTTATTTCTAATTGTTTGGGACTTTGAGGATCACCAGGATCACGTTTTTTTACTGTTAATTCGACTTCGGCATTCTCTAAAATACTTTGCAAATGATCATTTATTTTGCCACTGTAACAATCTTTTAGTAAGGAAAAAATTTCTCCAAGAGGAATATCGCGGGCCGCCAATAATCCACTTTTTTAGTATGCAAAGCCTGCTGTATTTGCTGTTCTGCTTGCATTAGAAGTTCAATCGTGCTGCTTAGCTCTGGGTATCGAGATGCTTTTTTTGTAAGTTTATCGATTGGCAGAAGAAGGGGGCGAACGTTCTCTTTTATCCCTTCTAAAATGTCTTCTTCCAGTGTTTCGTTTTCTTTCTCGTCCATGGCAAGTTCTTTTGAAAGTGTAAGTAAGGAGCATTGAGTTCTATTACCTATAACGTGTCAAAGTGCGACGAAAACATGTTGGCAATAATGACTCGGAATAACTTTATTATTTCTTCAGATTTTAAGGAATTGCAACTCTTATTTTTTAGAAAGCTCTAATGGTTAGTTTCACTTCTCCTTGCTCTGTAACCAGATATTATGACAAAGACTAGGAATTGTTTTCAGTGAGCATCTCTTGTCTTATAACCTCCATTTTTTCCGCAGTTTCTATGCCCTTAACAGGTAAGCCTGCTGGATTTAATAAACCTATCTGGACAAGGACACTTGCCTGATCCCAATAGATGTGTTCATGGTTAACTTTGCCATCGGAAAACCCTACAATCACAACCAAAGGAATTTCAATTCGTTTTCCTGTGGGGGCAATTTCAGGTAGCATCCAGCCAATTTCGGTGGTGTGAGTACATTTAAAAATAATTTCATCCACTAGTTGATGTTGGTCAATAGTTCGTGAAATAGGGACCATTTCAGTATCGGGAGGGAAGAATTTTCCTGACAGAATGAATTTACTGTAGAAGCTACGAACCCCCTCCAGACCTATTCCCCCAATTGTGGTTGGAATATTGTTAAGATGAGGATTTGCAGACATTGTCGCTAAGGTAGCATCCAAATCTTTTCGAAGCTCTGCATCAACATGGTTTTGAAAGGCTTCGAGAAGGGTTAATTGTTCTGCTGACATAATTATCATTCCTTTGATTAATTGTATATTTTAGATTTTAGTAAAGATTATAGGATCAGCACATGATTAATAAAGAGAAATGGGATAAATTAGCAATATCGATGAGCAAAATTGGCATTAATGAAGCGGATCTGATTGAAAAATTTATCGTGGGTAGCGGTAAAGGCGGACAGAAATTGCATAAAACTGCTTCCACGGTTTATTTAAAACATATTCCTTCCAGTATTGAAATAAAATGCCAGGATTCAAGAAGTCGTGAAGACAACCGCTATTTTGCAAGAATGAGACTTTGTGACAAATTGCATGCCATATTTAGTGAGGAAAAATCAAAAAAACAACAAGAATTAGAAAAAATAAAGCGCCAAAAAAAGAGGCGATCAAGACGAGTCAAGCAAAAAATTTTGGATAAAAAAACCAAGCAAGGTGAATTAAAAATCTTAAGAAAAAAACCTGGTATTTATGAATGAGAAATAAGACCTAATCGGATTAATCTATTTCAATATCATAAATTACAGTCTTACCAACACCTGCGTAGAGTGCTAGTTCTTTCTGGGTTAAGCCACTTTGTTTACGGCAGTAGCGCAAAATTCTGCAATCTCATCTGGCGTCATCGTGATGTATAAAATATAAATATTTTACTGTCATAGCAGTAAAATTATCCTATTAACTAACCACTGTTGTAGTGATGGAATAGGTAATTTTACCCATATCCACCCTAATTGATCTTTATTACACTGGCTGAAATTAAAAAAGGAACCCCTTGGAAACAAGAGGTAATTAAGGAAAATAACATGTACTCAGTAAAATTCTTCAATGAAACAACAACAGAAATAACCATTCCCAATCTTTTTTTTGAAACGAGTATTGTACTTGATTGGGAAAGTAATCCTCCTGTCTCAGAAGACATGAAAAAGAGGTTAATGGATAAACTCCCTGAATTTGCACAAGCGTGGAAGACTAAGGGTGAGCCTCTCTTAAAAAATACTATCAGACTTCTGGGAAAGAATTTTTCTCGTCATGAGCTGACAGCCTCTTTGATGTTAAATCCACAAAGACACTCTATGAGCCAACCCTTTGTCATAGCAGCCTCCCCTTATTTGCAAGAAAAAAATCAAAAGTCGATGGATTTGTTTGTCTATGAGATTTACCGAGTATTACTTATCCATTACCTGGATGAGTATTTTAACGAAATAACCCAACAGAATTCTTTAGTAAATATATTTAAAGAGGAAGCTGATACAGTTAAAGAAAATCTTGCGCTTGTTGCCCTGATGTACTCGGTTTATCAGTTAACCTATGGCAGTGAGATGATTGAGTTACTTGTGAATTCAATCGACGATGCAAATATGCAACGTGCCTGGGCTTTGGTGATTAAAGGGGACAAAGCTTGTCAAAAATTTATTCAAGAGCTACTCACATTCCAAACGTCTAAGACGGTAACTAGCCCGCAATCTATTGGCCTGTCGGAAAATATACCCAGCCTTTTTTTTGAACATGCGAAAGATTTGGATAAAGAGAGTAAAAGTCCTATTACACCCTCAATGATAGAGAATTTAAATCATACCCTTATACCAAAACTGACGGAAATTTGGCAAAAGAAGGGCTCACCCCTACTAATGGAAACCGTAAAACTTCTACATAAAAAATTCGCGCGACAAGAGTTAACAGTCTCCGTGCTGCTGAACCCTGAAAGATTACCAATGAGTTATCCTTTCGTGAATAATGTAAGAAGACAGCTTCGTTTACCGGGAGAATTTCAAAGAACAGAAGCCTTCTTTGTATTTACAACCTGTCGCCTGGCATTGTTTCGCTACCTTGAGGAAAATTACCCTCAATTGAATTCACTCAGTAAGTTACTTAACAAATACAAGTCAGAAACTGATATAGTAAAAAATCGTCTTTTCCCCATGGCAATTATGAAGTATGCCTATGAAGCTCAAGGGCGTATTAATGAAATAGAGACATTGATAAAAAATGAACTTAATACCTCTGAATCATTCCATGTTTGGGACATTATAAAAAAAGAAGGAAATATGGCCTTTATAGAGGAATTATTAAATTACGAAAGTCTTGAACCCAGCCTGGTTCCCATACTATAACCATTGTCAGAAGCTAAGAGGTGTTCATTTCTATTGAAAAAGATTACTCTATTTCTGATAGCTTATCTCGATGGAAATGAAATTAACTGACTGGAGCTGTGATGAAAATGGTTGATGTAACGGTTGTGCGGATTTATACGGTAGAAGGTGATGAAACATTGACAACCGTTCTTAATTATCTGCGAAAAGAAATAAAAATTTGTGGATTGAGTATTTTTAGAGCAATTAGCGGCTGTGGTGAAACAGGAGCTCATACTGCTTCACTTCTAGATCTGTCCTTTTCTTTACCATTAATTGTTGAATTTTTTGACTCTCCTGAAAAGATAAATACTGTACTGGAACATTTAGCAACCATTGTGAAGCCAGAGCATATGTTATTTTTTCCCGCGAAGGTTAATGGATAATTAGAGATTCTTCATTTGCCGTAACGAGGATATTGAGATTTACTCCAAAGGTGTTAACTTTTCCAAAGTTGTTGGAATTAACTCGGAAACCGTGGGGTGAATATGGACTGCGTCACGAATTAAAGTGTAGGCTTTTTCAGCATACATGACATCCAAAATTGAATGAATAATTTCATCTGCATTGACCCCAAGTATGGCTGCACCAAGTATTTTTTGCGTCTCTGCATCAATCAAAATTTTAATAAATCCTGTGGACTCACCTTTAATGACAGCTCTTTTAACTTGCGTCATAGGACGTTTGGCTACCAGCGCTTTATAGCCTTTGGCACGTATTTCTGCCTCTGTTAACCCGCATCTGCCCAAGGGAGGATCGATATAAAGCGCATAGGCCATAATTCTGTCGGTTACTTTTCGCTTTGTACCATTAAGTAAATTGTCGGCAGCAATTTGATAATCATTGTAAGCCGTATGGGTAAAGGCTCCACGACCATTGCATTCGCCCAAAGCCCACACGTTTGGGACAGTAGTCGCTAATTCATCGTCCACTACGATTATACCGCGTTGATCAATTTGAATGTCCGTATTTTCTAATCCTAGGTCTTCTGTATTGGGTTTACGCCCAATTGCCATTAATACATGAGATCCTGTAATGAGGTTTTTGTTGCTCTCACAACCTAAATGGGCAGTGATTTCATTACCGGAGGATGAAAAAGATAAGCAATTGGTGTTAAGCCGAACATCAATGTTTGAATGTTGCATAATTTCAAGTACTGTGTCGCAAACATCGGGATCTTCGCGTGCAATAAGACGAGGGGCTTTTTCAATGACAGTCACTTTGGCTCCAAAACGTCGAAAAGCCTGCGCAAACTCAAGTCCAATGTAGCTACCACCTACAACAATTAAATGTTCCGGGACATAATCTAACTCCAGAATTGAAGAGTTCGTTAAAAAATCAATTTCTTTAAGCCCTTCCATCGGAGGTACAAATGCACGTGCACCGACATTAATAAAAATTTTTTCTGCCGATAATTTTTCCTCATTAACTGTAATAGTTTGGTTGTCAATAAACCGTGCATGTCCTTCATAGACGGTAACATTGGGAGTGTTTTTTAACCATTCTTCGACACCATGAGTGGCCTTATTAACAATCGCGTCTTTACGTGCCTTGACTTTTTTCATGTCTGTTTTAATCGAGCCGTTAATTTCAATACCAAACTCACCGGCACGTTGAGCTTGATGCGCAACTTCGGCACTGGCCACTAAGGTTTTGGTAGGAATACAGCCGGTATTAACACAACTACCGCCAAATTTGTGTCTTTCAACGATGGCGACGGTCATTCCATGTTGTGCCAGGCGAACAGCAAGTGAGGGGCCTGCTTGACCTGTGCCAATGATGATAACGTCAAAATTTTTCACCATACTCTCCTTGTAGGATTACTACCTTAAAGATAGCATAATTAGATCTTTTTCATTGAAAATTAAAACCAAGAGATAAAGTACTATATTTCTGCGATCGTAGTTCATCTTTATCAAACGCAGAGAAAAAGGCGAATAATAAGTCATGAATAATTTAATCGCTTAAAGCGATTAAGTGTTTAGCAAATTGTCTAGGATTAGGACCAAGTATTTTATAGGGTTTAAACGAGGTAGAGCCGGCGATAGTTGCGATAATTTGCATAATTCCAAGGTCGCCATTATTCTTCCTGCCTACGGTTAAATCGACAGTCAATAATTGCGTCATTTCTTCTTTATCACTTTGCCAATTCACCATTAAAGGTAATTTAATTTCCCATTGGTTATCCTGGGTTTCGATAAGTTCAATTTTTCCATTGAGGCGACTGTTCATCGTTATATGAAATGCTTTAATTGCTTCGATATTGCCTGACTTATCCAGAGCAGTTTTAAATTCAGTCCAGCCGCTTTCTGTATAACAAGATTGTAATTTAAACAACTCCGTTTCAATGGTTGCCGCATTAAAGTTAAAAGATTGAAGGGCAGCTTTTTCTGCCCAGTTTAAAAGGATGGACTTGTCAATATGAGTTACTTCAGCAGGGATTCGATAATTGCAATCGATGCTTGCAGTGTTCTGGGACTGAGTGATTAACTGTGTTTGAGTCAATGAATGGGTCGATGAAGGTATTGAGGCTATTTGGGAAGGTAAAAAGTCGCTGCTGAATTTAGGTTTGATAGGCATAGTAAGAGTACTGCTGATTTTAAATCCCAGTGTCAGATCGATAGTAACCAACGGAGTAATATTCCCTTTATTATTTTGATAAGCCACATTTAAGGGAAAATGAATATTCCAGTGTGTGCCTTCCCGCTCACTGCGCTTAAGCACCTCTTTAACGACGTTGCTGAAAATCAATTTTTGCTCTCGGTTGGGTTCTGAAGTTCTGTTTCTTAGGGTCATTTGGGCATGCCAGTTTTGCAATTTTTGTGAGGTGCTTAAGATAGAGGGCTGAATAATTGTTTTATTTAACCAGTACAAAAAGAGGGTTGGATCAATTTTAATGGCTTTAGTAATGATTTTACTGGGGCGGGCAATTAGCATTTTGGCGAGGTCTTTTTGTAAATTTTCAGCTGACAGGAAAAGATGGGGTGAGGCTGCTTTTAAACTATCAGGTGGTGATTGGGCCAAAATGGCTCTCTCTTTTGTCTCAGTAGAAGTGGTAATCATTCTGGTCGGGGCTGGAAATAGAGAGGAAAAAAAGGGTGTGAGCAATTTTTCTTGTAAAGCATGGTGAATTTCGGCATTTTTTTCATAAATTATAATATAAAGGCCCTGGCCTATTTCTTTCATCGAGCCTGCTTTTTGAAAAGAGGGCATCGCATGTGGTATGGCAATCATTTGCATGATGCCTGGCTCGCCCCTTAGTTTGCGACCGACTGTAAAATATACATTTAAAAATTGGGTAATTCTTTGCTGATCATTTTGATAAATCACTCGTAAGGGTAAAGTTATTTTCCATAGATCTTCTTTGGCTTCAATAAGTTGAGCTGGCCCGTCCAGTTCACTGGAGACAGTTAGATGTTGCGTTTTAATTCGTTCAATATTACCTGATTTGTAAAGCGCCTTATGGAGCTCATTCCATCCCTGCGGCGTATAACAGCCTTGTAATTGCTGCAGTTGAGCGTCGATCAATTCAGGTGTGAAATGAAAGGAGTGTATTGCTGCCCGGGTAATCCAGTCTAAAATATACGCGGTATCAACGTCTGCAGTTTCAGTGGTTAGTTTAGAACTACAGGTAAAATTTTCCTGCTGTTGTGGAGTTAAAGGAAAGGGTTTGTTTAGAGTTGTCTTGTCTATTTGCCCTGATAGCGGAGTCCAGAGTAAACTTAATATAACACTACAGAGCATCCTGTTCTTCATGAGTAAATCCTTTCCAATTTGATGATGGAATAATCTGTCTAGCCTTAAGAAGATTATCAGGCATTGAAGCAATAGGATAATTAATTTTCCTTTGAGTGGTCAATCAAGTGTTTAAGTCGCTGTGCATCATTCGGAGCGCAACCTTTTTCATCATTATCAAAATAACAATAAACAGCTTTATTCGCTTGTTGCCAATGGCGAATCTTCTGTGCATAGTTTGCTAGAACATCTTCATCGTAAGAACCATAATACGCTTCTTTATGTGGTCCATGCATGCGAATATAGATAAATTTACCAGTTACAATTTCCGGTGACTGATAAGTTTTAAAGTCATAGAAACAAAGAGTCATTTGATGTCTGTGCAGTAACTCATAAAGGGGCTCACAAAACCAGCTTTTATGGCGAAATTCAAAGGTATAAAGATAATTTGAAGGTAAATTTTTGATAAAATTCTCTAAACAGGATAAATCCAAAGACCAATAGGGCGGAAATTGAAATAAAATTGGCCCTAACTTTTCCTCAAAATAACTAAAAGCATGAAGCAATCGCACTACACTCTCTTCAGTATCTTGTAATTTTTTAGTATGTGTGATGTAGCGATTGGCTTTACAAGCAAAAATAAAAGGAGATGGCGTTAAATGTACCCATTTTTTTATATTTTTTTCTTTAGGAATTTGATAAAAGCTATTATTTAATTCTACTGAATCAAATGTCTCGGCATAGGTAGGTAATAGAGAGTCGGGTTTGATTTTTTCTGGATAAAATCGTCCTATCCATCCTGCGTAACTCCAGCCTGAAGTTCCGATATAGACATTATTTTTTTGCATAAGAGCATTTCCTTGTTCTTTTATAGATAACTATAGCAACTGGGTGTGTCGACGCATGCTAAGAATCTTAAACTGGATAAAATTTTTATGTCATCATTGCTTCATTTTGTTGGTAAGGACAGGAATAAATTTGTCTGTGCAAAAGTTAAGAATCCAGCAGTTTTCTTAATATTTCTATAAGTCTTTGCAGTTAGAATTGCTTCCTAACCCGGGGCTCCAAAAGTCTGTGATGAAAAAAAAGAAAAAAACTGCTCAACCGTATCCTTCTTTAATTCCTGTCAGGGATAAAGTTTCTTCGCATGCTTCTTTAAGCGAATCGCTCTCTATACGGCATCTAAAACTTGCTAAAAAAATGCATCAAGCAGGTTATGTCTATGCTTTACATGGCTTATTAGATGGTGGAGTGGCTGCCTATGGCAGTATGAAATTTTTCTTCGATATGCTCTTTATTAACCAATCATCCAGTATCTTGATCCATGATTGGATACAAACGCCTGAAGGTATTTCAATTGTAATGTTGGAATCAATGGCTTTTGCTGGTTTATCATTCATTGCCAATACTAGTGATGAAAATGCTTCCAGTGCCTTCAAACAGGCAACTGCCGCATTCTGGCCTTACTGTCGGAATACTGTCAGCGAACTAAAAAAGACCAGTAGGGCTGTTACCAACACATTAAAAATGGCAGCTTTCTTCAAAGAGCAAAACTTTGATCATATTCTAATGCCATTTGGCTTCACAATGGGGGTGGTTTCTGTAGTAAATCGTATATGGTTTCGACGCATGCAAAATCGAAGACAGCTGGTAAAAGATAAATTGCAAGCGCTGGAGAAGGAAGTTACGGCACTAGCTCAAGCGGACTGGCAAGAGCTCAATAAACTTCATACCTATTATTACAAAATACCCACTCAATCCAAAACAGAACAAAAACTGGCTTATCTTTCTGCTGCTTATACTGGCTTACTGGAAGCAGTGGCCTTTCATATGGGTATTTTAACCTTTGTTTCTTTTACTTCACCCGCGTTTATACCCTTGGTAACTTGTTGTATGGCATTTGCAATTCTTTCTATTGCTACGCGCATTCATGAAGAATATGAACATCAACGTGAGTTGGAAGTGAGTGGTCTAATTATTAAATTACGCTTGAAACAAAAAGAATTAATGGCATTAACCGTGTTGGCGAAGACTCAGGATATTGATGGGAGGCGGTTTGAATTGCTTTATATCGATATTCTTAAATATTCAAATGGTCTTAAAGCAAAGGCAACGACTGCTTTCGGTAAAACATTGAAAGGCGCAAGACAAGGACTAACCCTTTATGCCTTTATTAATAAAATAATGTTTGGTGCCACCGTATTTTTAAGTGTAGTTCCTGTTGCGCTTGCTGTAAGCAGTGTCGTCATAGGAGTATTTATTTTACTATGTACGATAATAAAAGCAGCAATGAAGCAGACAAACTGGGTAGAAAGTCATCTCAATCAGGAACTGAATGCAGAAAAAAATATCCCCGCGATGATAAATATTTTTATTGATGATTTAATTCAAGCCTATCATCCTGCTGAAAAAAACAAGTCATTTTGGCGCTCCTGGTTTGATGTCGCTTGGGCTTTTTTCTCTGGGTTGGATAAAGGTAGAAAAAGTATAGGATATTTTCTGATGGTTTCTTTTGCTGAGCGAAGTCTTCACGAAGATTATTTACAGTCTCCTATTATGATTAATCTTTCTATAGCACTTGGGGTAATTAGCTCTCTTGTTTTTTCATTACGAATGTATGCATTAGGTTTTGGTGCGAAGCAAGACAAGGAATCCGCTGATGTAAAAACTCAGCCTGCTCTTTGTTTAACGAGCTACAAATAGCTGATAATGCAGGTAGGCTACGATAAAAAGGATACTAGCGCCCTTAGGGATGAAAAATGATGGAACACGAATTACTGCAAAATGTAACCTTTGATGAGCTTACTCTTGGGCAACAGGCAAGTCTCAGTAAAACCTTAACTAAAAACGAGATAGGCCTTTTGGCAGCAATGTCGGGATAATTCCAAATGAAGAGTGACTAAGGGTGTATTATGCGCTCTCTATTTCAATTAATCAGTAAATAAATTAAGTGTTAAAGACTAGCGAGCTTTCATAGAAACCGAATGAGGATTGATCTGTTTTTCAGTCATGGTGCTTGCTTCACTATGGGTGGCTGCTTTAAAGCGTGCTTTAAAATTGGCAGTATTTTCTTTTTTAGAGACTTTATTTAAAAAATCAGTTTCAATGTCTTTAGCAATATACACCTTTGTACCGTGCTGAAATAATTTTGTCTTATTTTTATAACCCATCGCTTCACTAAAAGCACGAGCCTCTTTCTGAGAGGCAAAAGTAAGCTGCATTGAATAATCCACGATACCTCTTGTATCTTGGCGGATTTTAATATCTTGATACGAAATACTAGGAGTTTTAACTGGCGTCTCAGTAAAAAATTGTGCTTTTTCCCTGCATGCTTTTTGCAGGTCAACTAACTCCAAAGAGCTGGACTTGGAAAGGGACGATACCTTAGGCAAGTTGAAATTTACTGTCATTATTTTAGAAATAGCTTCGTGGGTAAGGAATATTTCTTTTTCATTTTGAAATAAATGTTGACGATCATTCACTGCTACTAAATTAGTAAATTGTCTTGCTTGATTTGCGTCTTGAAAAGTTAATTTCGTAACATAATGTTGTGATTCATTTTTACGATAAGAGCATTGAAAATGTCCTGTTTCCATTTTGGCATTCTTAAACTCTATACTGGCAGCAATTTTTGCAGATAATTCTGTTTGTGTTGTAGATGCAAATGGTTGAGCTACTTGTTCTGTTTTTTCTTTACTTCATCAAATTTTTTAATAAAGGCTTCATCACAGCAATTCATTTCGGAAAATGTTTTTAACGGGGTAGTTTTATCCGTTGAAATAATGGCATCTACATTTACAGCTGTTCCATCTCGCCTGAATGAACTATTTTTAGCGCTGTGTTGATATCTAAAATTCGGAGAGTTTATCGCGCTCCCTAAATCCTTTGGTAATTGGTGTTCACCGGCGTTCATGTCGCCACCAACGACAAAACCAACGTTATGCTTTTTGCTGACAGCATCCACTTCTTTCATGACTTCTTCAAGATTAATGCGTTTAACAGTAACTCCATTTTTATTGACGTAGGTTGATTTATTACTTTCAGCATGAACATTGACTAAAAGACGTTTCTTTCCGTCGGGACCAACTCCTAAACCAAATAATACTTGCCCACGTGTAGCTTCATTGGCATCGTATTTTTTTTGCAGCTTGCTAACAGCAGCTTGTAATTGCCTATCTTCTGTTGAAACAGGCGCGGGTGCTGAAGCATTTTTACAAGTAAAGGTCAGATTTCCAAACTCATGACTGCCATTTCGCGCATAGTGCATTTCAAGTGTTTGTTTAGGGTTTAAATATTTTTCAATAGCTGCAATAAATTTATTTTGCTCCCCGTGTGGCAATTCCTGGAGCATCCCACTATCTATCTTTCCTTCATTAATTTTTTGAGCGATTGCAAAAGCTTCCATTTCTAGTCCCTTGGCTAATTTATTTCCAGATTTTGAAGCGCCATTGTCTTTATCAAGATTCCAAATTAAAGTTTTGCCAAACACTTGGGGGTGGTGGTCGGAATGTAACTCTAAAGGAGCCGTTTGTGATTGCACAGAAATTTTTTTACCCATACTCAATTGTCCGCTTTACCTCATATAAATAGTATATTCGTTTATGGGGATTTTTCACCAAGCTGTTCTAAAAATGATTAACTTATTAATGTATTTCTGCTTGCCTAATTAAATACCTTCGTCAAAATGATCTTTTTCATAACTTTAGACAATTAATCCATATTTTGTTCAGAATTCCTTAAGTTTTGCTTCCTATAATAAGTCTTTTGTCCATATAGTAAATAAATGGGATAAATTATGCCGCATGAGTCAAATAATCAACCAGAGCTTGACAATAAAAGTTCTGTTCAGCAAAAAGAGACTGAGAAGAAAGAAGTGTCGTCACCTATGACCACTAAATTATCTCATGTACTGACATTCGTTAAGTTTCATGGGGAGACTTGGGATCATAGTGCCACTATTTTTGGAAAACCAGAGGAGGTTTCACCAGAAAATTATTTTAGTATTTACCCGCAAAAAGAAACCACGCCTCCTTCTTTAGGCGATCCGGATGATGGAATTGCCAACATGCGCATTATTTTACTCAACGCAAAAAGAATGCTTTTTACAGGGATTCATTTTGAAAGTCCTCATGAATTGAAGCAGTTCCCACATGAAAAAATTGAAGTGCCTGTTACTAAGGCTCAATTTGAAGAAGCTTATGAAGCTGCTCAAAAAGAAAAAAAGCGAGCTATGGAGGGGAAGGCAAAATATTCAATTGTTCCTACCAAATCTACCTATTCGTGTGCTGGCCATCAGCAACAGATAGTAGACATTGTCGCCATGCCGCATGAAAAAAGTTTATTTTGGTCTACAGGTAAAGTGTGGCCAACACATACTTTTGAAAATGTTAAAAAGATAGCTGAGTATCGCAGAAATGGAATAATCGAAACACCCTCTTCCTCAGTTCCTGCATCGAAATCTCCTGAAGCGCAATTTTTACCAAATTTCAGCATGTTTAGTGTAAACTCTCTGGCAAAGGGATTCGCTAAAGCATTGGTTCAATCGCAAAATGACAAGCGGGAGCGCATTGGATTTTATGCGCCAAAATAGGCTTTTATTAAGCACCTAATGTGAGATTCTTACACGTTTCACATTAGGCTCAATACTAATTTAAAAATAGGTTAATTGTTCAATACGCATTGGATCTTCCTGGAAGGGATTGAGACTGCTGCTAGTATTGAAAAACCCCTTTTTGCTTACTGAAACCATTGTTCGGAGTGGAGAGGGTTCTTGTCGGGATTGACTAATTTTTTGGGCGCGTTTGAAATGAGCTTGTGGCCAAGCAATGGCATGTTCAATGAAACTTCGTTTAGCTAAAGATTCTTCTGGTGTAGACTGGGTAATTGTTTCTAAAACTTCTTGCGAACTCTCAGCGCATGAATTTCCCAGGAATTTAAAGACAGAATAGTTAGTTAACCCATTTTTGCCCCTTTGTATTTGTTGTTCAATAGATTTCTGAGCTTTCTGGTATTGTTCTTCTGTAACTGGAACCTCTGTTTTTACATACATGTATTGGTTTAACTCTTCTTTTTCTTCACCAAAAGTCATTCTTATTGAAACCATAGGTTCCACAACATTTCTCCATAATTCTAATACCTTGGTAGCCGTATCATCAGGGTCATGAAATCTATTAGAGACTGGAGGTTGAACATGTGTAATAGGGTGAGCACTTAAATAGTATTGCGGACCTGCTGCAACGGCAGTATGTGTCCAGGGGGTATCACTTTTAAATTCATAGAAAGTTACTTTGTGAGTATAGATTAAAGGAGGGGTAGAGGAAATTTCCCTTTTTTCTTGCATAGATATTCTCCCAAGCGTTTGCTATTTGTTAAATAATTTTTTGCAATAATAAACAGCTTGTTAAATGAATACGGGCTACCCATACTGCAAAAATTTGGTTTTAACATCCTGCCAGGTTGGATTATTAGCAATTAAGATGATAGTGCCAAATTATGAGCAATGATATCATAGTTTAAAATTTTCTAAAAATAGTTAAAACAATCAGCAGGTTAAGGAGGTAAAAAGTACGCGTTGACAACAGAACCAGGAATAATGCCGAAAATAAGTGCAAAAAAGAGACACAAGCCAAGCCTTTTGGTGAGGAAAACCTCACTTACGCTTTAATTCTCTTAAAAGCTGGCGACGAAAAGTCTGGTACTCCACTTCCAAGGCATGACGAATACTACCTTTGTAATGTTTTCGCGAATGCTTTATCTCTTGTTGAATTTTACGGGCTATATTTGTTGGACGTCTGAGATTTCCAGCGATAATTTTTGCTGCAATTTGAGCCTGATAGTCAGCCAGAGGCCAAATGCATCCTTGAGGCTGTACTAAACCAATAAAATATAAATTGGTGAACTCCGGGTGCATCATTTTTCGGTACAAGGGAATGTTTGTGGCTGTACGGTATTCAATTAAATTTCTATCAAAAAAAGGGAAGCTTGTTTGATAGCCGGTGGCAAAAATAATAACGTCAAATTTATCGCTGCTTCCATCCGCAAAAAAAACATAATCTCCCTCGAATCGCTCAATACCTCGTCGGGGTGAAATTTTTCCGTGCCTAATAAAATATAACAACTCAGAGTTAATGGTGGGATGAATTGCCAAAGGTTTGCACGTGGGTTTTTGCAAGCCATATTTGGGATATCGTCCTTGCCACAGGCGAATGAAATACTTCGCTAAAAACTGCTTTAACCCTAAAGGTAACCAGCTGAGTTTTGCGAAAAGAATATCGGTTGGTTTACCAAAAATAAATTTGGGAAAGATATGCTGCCCTCGACGCATGCTGATGCAGGTTTTAGACGCTACCCGTGAGATTTCTACTGCAATGTCGCAAGCTGAATTGCCTCCCCCTACTACTAAAACTCGCTTGCCTTTAAAAGATGAGGCTTTTTTATATTGGTGAGCATGAAGAATTTTTCCATTAAATGGGCCAGGATAATCAGGAATAAAAGGATCCCAGTGATGACCATTGGCCACCAGAAGGTAGTCATACATTTCTTTCTGAGTACCAAATTCATTACGATAAATCACTAGCCATTTATTTTCAGCATTAAGGGAGACGTATTCAACTGTGCTATTAAACTTTATGAATGACTCAAGTTGAAAGTGGCTTGCGTAGGACTCAAAATAATCTAGAATCTGCTGGTGTGAGGGGTAGTCCGGATAATCTGCCGGCATAGGGAAATCTTCAAATTCTGAAAGACGTTTGGAGCTAATAATGTGGGTCGTCTCATAGATACTTGAGTGAGTATTTTGCTCATCAAAAACCCAATTTCCACCTAAGCGTTCATTTTTTTCATAAACGGTAAAATTACTCAAACCTTGTTGTAGCAAATTTTTTGCGGCAGCAAGGCCACATGGGCCTGCGCCGATAACACAAATTTTTGGTGCAGTAATTGATGGTGGATTCATAAAGTCGGTGACTCGAATGAATTAGGCATGTTCTCTTGGAGTATGATTAATGACTGCCAGGACATTATCGAGCATTATCTTCTGAATTTCCTTATTCTTGTCGATAGTGAAATGATTGACATAAATAGCGTTAAGTTTGGAAACATCGAAGTTATTGACATAGGTAAATTCAGGATCTTCTGCTTTAATTTTGAGTCCACTAAACATGGGAACGTAGGCAGGTTTATAAAGATTGAGCACATATTTCACATTGGGGGGTACTTTTACCGGAGCTACCGCATCAACTGTAATTAGTAAATCAACAGGAATATGGGCTTTATACAGATTCTGAGCGACCTTGATTTGTTCATTAGCACCCAGGGAGTGACCAATCAAGACAATTGGCCCCGCAAGTTCCTGCGATTTTCGATGCTCAATGATATAATCACTTAATTTATTCGCCTTGTACCAAATAGTGCTCGCAGTGCGAATGTTATATTCATTGTCCAGGGTATTCTCAAGACGATTCATGCCTGTGCTAAAAATTCCTCCTAAACCTCGCATGGTGTAAACCTGTCCCTTTTTATACGTTGCCCCTTTTTTATTTTTAGCGGGTGTTTGCGAGGCAAGATCCATGCATCCAGAGAGAACAAAACAGAGCAGCAATAAAACGAGGGAGTGAATTGATAGAGGCAATTTAAAATTGAAAGGGTTCATAATGGATATTCTTTTTCTTTATTATTTTTGATTCTACATAAAATTCGATACAGGGTAAATAAATAGAAAAAGTCTAAATGAGAGCGTTAATGCATCTGATTTTGAAATTAATCTTCTCACCGAAATAATTTTTTTTTTACCGAGCCGGTATCTGCAACAACGCTTCTAAATTTTTTTGTTATACTGAAAGAAAAATTTATTTTACTTAAATAAAAATGCAGAAAATTTTGATTATTATAGGAATAATTTTGTTAATTACTGGATTATTTTGGCCGTGGATTAAAAAATTAGGATTAGGCCAATTACCTGGCGATATTTTTATTCGAAGGGGAAATTTTGTATTTTACTTTCCACTCACTACCTGCATTATTATTAGTCTTATTGTGATGCTGATTTGGTGGCTATTAAATCGATAATATTGAAAAGGGCCGATTCAGTATTCGACCCACTATTTTTCCTATATTTTATTGGAGGGTATTACCCGCTTTAATATCTAAGGCATCCTCTCCCAAATTCTTGTCAGTATTTGTAATTTCCTGAGTTGAAATGCCCTTAATGGAAGGAGCACCAGTTTCTGAGTTAGGTCGCTTAGAATAATTTAGTGTTTCTCCTGGAGCTTTAGGTTTGATTCCCAAACCCAGTATTTTCGCACCACTTCCACCGCCCACCTCATGTAAAACCTTGGCACTCTCGGATTCTTCAAATTCCTTTACAAGGTTTTCATTCTCTTTAGCAACCTTTGCTTTTGCTTGGGAATTTTTATAGTAACTCACCAAACCCACAATTGCTCCGATAGGGAAAATAATAGTCCCTATAATAGCTCCGACGACACCAAGAGGATTTGATTTCATGCGTGACCACCATGAAACGGGATGACCTTTCCATGCGCTGACCATCTGACTGGGTAGGCCTTTGTGAGCCTGCATACTACCAGCCTTGGTTTGCTGTAAGTTAGGTAATACACTGGCTTTTTCTTCGGCGTAGTTTCTGGATAGGTAGAAAGGGTGTCCTGGTTTGGCTTCTACTTTGGCAGCCGCACCCTGGTCAACCAAACTGACAATAGAGGCTGCAGTCTGTAATCCCATTTTATTATAAGCAGTATCGAGTGCTGATTTTAATTCATCAGCGGCTTTGCCAATTTGTTTTGTATTGGCTTTGGCTAAAGTATCCAAAGTCTCTTTAATAATTCTACCTTCAGAGGATAATTCTTCTTCAGGGGTGTTGAGTACAGCATCCAAAATTGCCACGCGACCATTAATTGCCTGAGCGCGTTCATTCCCACTTTTACAACCTCCAATAGAGGCTTCTTCGACAAAAACTGATAATGATTGAATCAGTTTGGCGTGTTCATGACTAAAATGCAGGTTATTGGCAATAAGTTTTTTTAAACCAGATTGTGCACTGGCAAACAAGTCAGGTGCCACTTGTTGAGACAATTCTTTTTGCCAACCTTTTTTAATTGCCTGGATGGCGCTAATTGCCTCTTGCCCCTGTGTTGATTGTGAAAAATAACCCTCCTCTGCTGTTCTTGTCTGTAGGAAGCTTTTATATTTTTCAAAAACCTGTTCGATACTTTCTTTCTGTTCAGGAGACGAGGCCTCATAAAGCGTATGCAGTAAAGCCATCTCTGTCATTAAGGTTGATTCTATTATTAATTCATCACCGGAATAGCCAAGATGATCACCAAAACCATTAATAGAAATCCCTTGTACGAGACAGAATACGGGATCTCCCTCCTTCATCTGTGCAGCATTGTAATCATGTGCACCTTTTAGAATATGGCGAGCGCTTTGAGTCTGCAGGTTACCGTTGCTATCACCAAGAGAATCATTAATTGCTGTGTAGCGATTGTAAATAAAGGCCTTGGGTATTTTTTTACTATGATCTGATAGGTTCTCTTTCAGAGAATATTCTAGGGTGATTTGAGCTAATTTCTCAGCGACATCGGCTATATACTCTTCTTCTTTCAATCCCTTTTTCACCACAGGAGAAGGCGTACGAATTTGAATGCGAGGATGGCTATGCGATTTAATATTCGCCTCTTTAGTCAGGGTGTGGGTAATTAATTGTCGATGGGCAAATTCTTTACCTGCTATTCGATGGTGAGCGGTATTTTCTGAACCTTTAATGAGGGTAGCCAAGTGTTGTTGGTTATCAGTATGTAACACATCATTTGCCGTGGCTGTTGTAGCTTCAGCAGCATGTTTGAGTGACGATTTTTTAAGTTGAGTAGGAATTACGCCTGTATGGCGTACAACTTCCTGTCTAAGAATCGTGTGAGCTTGAGGCGTGATGCTTTTTCGAGCCTTATCCAAAGCTTTGTTTAATACTTCAATATTCAAATTACCCTTACTGTCAGTAGCTTTTTCTAACGCCTTGGCATAAACGCTTAAAACAAGATGATTAACTTTTCTGGCGGCAGCTTCATGGGCAGCCTTCATTTCCGCTTCTTTGTCTTTAAATTTTTCTTCTGTCCTTAGATAAACACGCGCGGCCAGACCCAAGTGAAAATGAAATTCTTGCTGGAGTGCAATGATGCTTCCTTTGGGGGTGCCATCAAGTGCGCTAAGAATGGTATCCATTCGTTTTTTGTTATTCTTTTTAACATTACTACCTAACACTTTATCTAAATGTGTACGTAAATCCTCCTGAAAATTTTTCTGCAAGCTTGTGTTACTAATATCCAAACTAACCGTCGTTGTATCAGTTTTGCTTCCAAACTCTTTCTTTAACACAGCAACAGAAATTTTTTCTTTCAGTTCTTGATTAATCTCTTCGGCTATAGTATCCCAATCATTGTTGTCGAGTGTTACATCCACTAGTACGCGCCCTTGGGGATCAAAGGGTAGCTCATTTTTATTTGTTTTTTCTTGAGCTATCTTTTGTGCCTTCGCCAGCAAATATTGCATGTAAATGGCTTGTACGTTTGCTTTTTCTTTTAGCTTTGACATTTTCAACCTTAGCAATAGATATATAAATAAAGTATAAAAAAAAATAATTAAGAGAATATTAACTTTTTACTTGGCTTTTGGCTGATGGATTCTAAACTTCCTGGAACTATAGAATATACCGAAACTCTGATAGTTATTTGCTATTGTTAGAAATTTTTTGGCAACTGTAGGATTCTTAATATTTACCTAATATAAATTTGTTATTTTAAGTTAAAATACTATTAGACTATATCTATAAATATCAACTTTAAGGATTACAAATAGGAAACTGAAGTCCAAACGTTGTAGGAGTGTTAGATGATCCTCGCTGCCACAATTCAAGAGTGGGTAGATAAAATTGGCAATTATGAATTAGAAGTTGACAGTCCTGCTGAGCAACGTGATGCCAATTTTGATATTAATCGTTTTTTAAGTCCGGAAGGTCAAGTAAAACTCTATGAGGGTACTCATCCTATAGACAGTCCTGAACCCACTGCTGCCAGAGAAAGATTTTTACGTTTTTTAGGGCGTAAATTTCAAAATATTACGTGGGAGGCCAACCGTAATAATAAAACTGTCGAACTTGCTGCTTTTTTGCAGGATGATGAAGAAGATGGTGTGAAACTTTATGACGCAGCGATTGATGAAGAAAATGAAAGTAGAGCATTCAGAAGGGCAGTATTTTTTCGTCTCCTGAAACTCTTTCCTGGTAATAAATGGGAAAGTAGAATTGTATTATGGATAGGTGGTCCTTCAAGTTCAGGAAAGACTTACGCAGCAAAAGGCGTTCTTGAAAAAATGGATCGCGAGATTTTACAAAAAACAGATCAGCCTGGTGGTAATTATATAGTGTCTGTGGATGGAAGTTTTGAGCGCGAAACTTCGCAAATGCGACAGATGGTTCTGCAATTTGCGCTGGCATCAGGATACAAAGGCATCGAAGATTTACATGAACATAGCAAAAAATTGGGGGTAAAAAATTATATCAAGAATGCTGCTTTAGAAGATGAAAGATTAAGTTTAGTTATACCTGATACTTTTGTGCGTGAACCAACAGACGTTTACCGAGACTGTAAGACATTTGCTAAAAAAGGGGTTGCTCAAGCCTTTGCGGAAGTCAAAGCGGAAAAAGGCTTCGAAGATCGTTTTCAAACCTCTGTGAAAAAGATGGGTGATTCACGTGCATGGAATAGTAAAAAATTTACTGAAGAAAAAATAAAAATGAACAACCGTAACATTGGTTGTGAATCTAAAGTATATCAAGGCAACTATTTTAAATTCGGTCTTATTGGAACTAAAGTCTTTAAGCGGTTTTTTAAATCATTCAGCCGTAATAAATTGACTCTGACTGTGACTAATGATCTTATTTATCTCGTAAAAAAAGACGGTCTCTGGAAAGAATGTAAGTATGAGGATAATCTCGAGGACAAAAAAGAGGGCATTGATTTTATTCGCATGCCTGCAAGAGTATATAATTATTGGCGGGACAATAATATCAATGAACCTTTGGAAGTTTGGTATAACACTAAAGGCAAAGAGATAAAAAATTTAACCCAGCAACTTATTACCTATAAAACGAATGATAAATATTCTGAATCGTATTCCTTTTTTAATCTCCTGCGGACTAACCGCTGGTACAAGTCTCAAAATGACCTGGAAAAAGAAAAACGACACTTATGTGGCCAGATCGCTGTGAATGACGAAATCATGGCTTATTTAGAGACTGAGATTCAGGGAAACGCAGTGGCAGATGAACTATTAATTAAAAAATTAAGTCAATGTAAACTGTTACAATCTACCCTGAAAGACAAACTGGCAGCGCTTGATGGAAAGGGAGAAATCAGAGAACGTGCTACTCAATTTTTACCTTATCTGAATAGTTACCTTGATATTCCCAAAGAAGTCAAGCATGAATTGCTTGGTCAAACAGTTCCTGGAGCAATGTCAGCAACCTCTTTAGTAGCAAACGATGGCTTTCATGGCGAATTTATAGCGCCTCAGTTAGAGGATGAATTCTGTAGAGTTCACTATGTAGAACTTACCTCTGATCCTTCTTCACAAGCGATGTTTGTTCAGGAGAAAATAGAAGACGGTATTGAACTTTCTGCCGTACGGGAGTCCATGGGTAATGATCCTGTCTCTCTCATGGAAAGCTCGTTAGCTATGGCAGCTAGCCTGTTACTGGCATTGGATGAGTCGCCCTCATCTAAACATAAACTTTCTATTTATGGCTCTGATCCTATGCTGATTAATTATTTGTGGACAGCATTGATTGTATTAGGTGAAAAATCACCCAGTAGAAAGTTTAATAAAGACGCCATAGAAGTCCTAGGTTTTTTTAGTGTGGCTGAGCAGATGAAGAGCTCAAGCAAGTTCTCCCCACAGTCATTGCATGAAACAGTCTTTAAGGATCATGAAGCATTTGTCGATATGAAAGTAAGACATTTAGAATGTTTGCTTAAATTAAAAGCTAATCCTGAAGAATTACTGAGTAAAACATTAGTAGAGGCAACAGATCAGGTTGCGTCAATAAACAAAAATTAACAACTCGAACGCAGTCATTTGTACGACTCTCGATATTCAGCTGTAAACGCTTTGGCAATGTCTCGTGTAAGGCAAGTCAAGTTATTATTCATACTCACAACAAGTGCCTCGATGGTGATCGGTAGCACTTTCACACAATAATAAGCGTCACCTTTTTTAAGCAATGCCTCTTTATGATAAATAAGATACTCTGCTCGCAAAATACTGTTTCCGTTAACATCAATTTCAAATTGAGAAATATCAATTTGTAAATGGAAATCAGGTTTAAACTTGACATCCCAGGGTGAACTTTCAACAATGGAACCTGGTAATAAGGTCGAAAGATCCGTTTCAATGACGCGTGTTATATTTTTATCCAATGCTTCAGCCCACTGATGATATTCTTCCAATTTTAATTGATGAGGACTGCAATGAATCATTAGTTGTGGTTTTTCTATATAGGAAGGCGTGTTAATCCCATCGATGCCAATTTGTAAATGAGTGTAGGGTTTACTCGCCGTTTTAATTGGAGGTAGGGGATTTAATAGATACATTTGAGTCTCTTTGCTGCGGCTACAGGCAATCATTAAGACACAGATAAAACCTAGGAAGCATAGTTGAGTGGCTTTCACTTTTTACCTCGCAGTAATGATTCTGGGTAGCGTGATAAATAATCCGTTAGGTTTTTTGTGGAATAAGCTGCATTGGCAATTTGTTTCAGACTCTGGTTTAAGTAGGCTACGACTGAAGGAACATTTTGATTTAAATTGCCGGCCAACCTTTCTAGACTTTCAGCCATTAAACGTGCTGACTCAATGGTGTCACGCACTTCTTTCGAACGTACCAACTCACTTATATCTTCCAGTGTTTTCTTGGCTGCATTGAGTGCTTCATCAATACTGGTGTATTTTTCGGAAGTGTTTCTGGTTGGAAAAATTGGATAGCCGTGATAATAGGTTTGTTTGAATTTGCGGGTTGAGGTGGATTTTATTAATTCAATGTCGGCAATTCCAGTTATCAAATTAGGCTTGGAAATATTGGCCACATAACCATTATTGATGAGAAGACGAATAGGATCTTGACTAAAACCAAATGTCTTCTCTACAAAAAATTGCACATAAACAGGAATTCTAACTTGATTTCGCGCCTTATTTTCCGTGACTTCAATTAAGCGAACCTCACCAATTTTAACGCCACGATAGGTAACAGGAGCAGTAGGGATTAATCCTCTTAACGAGCCCTTAAAGAACATTACGAAAGTTTGTACTTGCGCGCGCTTGTATTCTTCATAAAAAAAAGCAGCACCAAGTAGCATCAAGCAAAGAGCCCCAATCACAAAAACACCCACTAATGTATAAAAACGCTCGTGACGCATGCTTGTCCTTAAGTTGTAAATGTAATATACATACTGGTCAATATCAGCCAAAAAGAGCCGCGGGTCATAATACGAGAGACGGCTTTTCTTAAAGACATATGTCTAACTGCTGCTTCATAATAATAATAGCCTGCGGCCAAACTCACAATGGCGCATAAAATCAAAGTCTTGAAAGCAGAATAAATCAGATCATAGACCGAGGTTCGACTGGTAATATGCGTTAAATATTCATAAGTTGTCATACCAAATAAATAATGAAAAGTCACATAAAAACTAAGTAATACAATTACAATAATATAAGTAAATAGTAATAAAGAAGTAATGTTTAGCCCCACAATAATAGGCCAAACGTGTTCTAATATAACCTCTTCCGGGTTTTGACGACGTCGCTTAAGCCTCGTGTTAATAAGATGTAATGCCGCTTGTATGCATAAAATAAAAGCAATTAGCACAGGGAGTATTTCGTGAGTCAGAATATTTTGCGCAATAGGTAAGGCCTTATGGCTTAAATGAAAGGAGTTAAAGAGAATATAAATTGTTTTGGCTTCAGAAAAAGTCAATAAATAGCAAATAAAAACAAGGGGGATTACCAGTCTTGCTCCTGAGTAATAAAGAATTTCCACCATGTTAAACCATGAAATGGACAATTCACCGAATAAGACATCCTTCAAGCTATGAAATAAGTGACCAAAAAACCGAAAAATAAGGATCAGTGAATGAAAAAATTTTACTACATGAAAGCCAAAACGTCGGAAGACATACATAATTTATCCTTGTGAAGATTTTGATAATTAAAAATTATCTTCTTCCGGCAGTAATCCGTTAGTAAATCGTTAAATTAAGATGAATAGTAAAAAGGATATCATGATGGTGCTTGAATTTATAGAATCCAGGATTACGATAACAATTCACTAGATGATTCATAAACCACAATAGGGTTAAAAGACGTCACTTCATTCGCAACGATAGCAATAAATTTTTGTCCTTTGTAGAGAAAAATGTTTACTAATAAATTTCTTCCTTAAGAAAAACTTAAGCTCCACTGGTTTATAATAGTTTAACTTAGGCCAGGACGAATTTTATAGGTCGTCGTTGTGAATAAAGTGAAGCAATACAGAACAGATTTTTGTTCAAAGATCGTACTGAATTGCTTCGCTGGCGCTCGCAATGATGTAATTCTAATTTTGTCCTGTGCAGAGATAGTTTAAAACTTATTTCTCCTTAAAAGAGAAGGCAGTATGTTGATTTTAAATGAAAAGTTATTATCGAAAAGATATTCCTTTAATTTACCACAAAAACCTATCAGAAAACTTGCTTTGAGAGGGGGAGGTGCAAAAGGAGTTGTTTATGGGGGCGCTATCCAGGTTTTGGAAGCAAAAGGAATTTTAAGAGAGGTCGACACTATAGCTGGCTCTTCAGCAGGTGCTTTAACCGCCCTGATGGTAGCAATAGGAATGACTGCGAAAGAAATTACCAATATAATTAATCATACTGATTTTAATCAATTTAAAGATTATGCATTTTCTCAAGTTTTCTCTGCGCGAGGACTTTGTACAGGAGATAAATTACTCACTTACATTCAAGAGGTAATTAAAAAGTATTTTTCTAAAAGGATGGATGAAGCAAGCTGCCTGTTAAAGGAGGGTATTCGTCATAATTTGCAATTACTTAAGGAAGATAAAGACACGAAGTCTTTTTTTCAAGGAGACATCGAAGAATTTTTAAGAGGAATGGAGACAGAAGACACGGTCAACACTACAGTAGAAGCTTTAAATCAATGGCTCCGAACTGATGCAGCATTAAATTTGAATAAAAAGCTTTCCGAAAATTCTGAATATATTCCTTTAAAAAGACTAACTGAGCAATTAATGCAGCTACAAAAGATTGATCTTAATGAGGTTAGGTTTAAAGATTTGGAGCTTCTCAACGCTTGTTTGGGTAATGTGGGTGCCAAGCGCTTAATTATTACTGGAACCAATCTAACAAAAAAAAGATTAGAGATATTCTCAGATGAAACTACCCCCAATATGTCAATTGCGTTAGCAGCCAGAATTTCCGCCTCTTTCCCTTTAGTGTTTCAAACAGTTAAACTCAAAAATAATAAGGGTGAGGTTGATGAATATATTGATGGTGGGGTAGGGGATAATCTTCCTGTAAGGCATTTGCTACATTTAAAAAAAGATGATGCTTTACTTGGGAAGGAAGAAAAAATTAATCAAACTTTAAGCTTTGCATTTGCCCAGTCAAAAAATAGAAGAACAGGGTTTTTTGCAACCATTGTTAATTTTATTAAATACTTAGCAAGTGGTCGTATTGATGTTGCAGCCAATACTGAGGAATTACTTGATGCATTAAAACACGATTTTAGTGAGCGAGTCATTAATTTACCCGTTGATATTTCTGCGCTGGATTTTAATATTGATTTAAAGAAAAAGCTTGCGTTACAGAAAGAAGCTAGAGTAGCTACTGAAAATACGTCGGCTATAGCGAAAAATATCACCATTGAGGGTGATATATTAGAATGTTTCCTGGTAATGTCAAAAGATCAATTGGAAAAAATAAATCCTGAAGAATACGATAAAGAACATGCAGAACTCATTAAAAAACTACAAGAAAAGCTATTAATTAAAAAAGAAAAAGAAAAAGAAATTTTTATTAACATTCTGAATGAAATAAAATTTATTAATGAGACGATTGCCTCTGGTGCTCTCTCGCTTGGTGAAATAACTGAGATTAAAAATCATTACAAAAAACTTCTCGATAATATTGATCAATTGCTTATTGATTCGATTGAATTGGATGATGAAAATAATTTGCAACTGGAGAAAAGACATAAAGAAAGACTTTATGGAAAAATTAAGGACATATGGTTTCTGCAATTAGCCCAGCTTTCTGCCAATATGACTATGCTCATGGCGGATAAAAATGATTTATTGAGCTCAGCATTCAGCTGTGATAATAGACACAATGAATTTTTTACCAATCTTCATTTGGAGGTCATAAAAAAAGAGGCGATAGCAGTACTCATTAAGGCTAAAGTTAAGCCTTTTCAATTAGAGCATAATGTCTGGTTGCTTAAAGAAGCTACAGCTAAACTTAGAAATGCTTATACCAGGGAGGAAGTGAAAGATATTTTAATCAATGTACAGCAAGAATATTATCGGCGAAATTTATTCTCTATTATTCCCGGTGCCAACAGATTTTTTAAAGGCTCACCTGATACAAGTACTGCCAAAATGCTAGCACGTTTTATTGAGAAAATTACTAAAATTGGACCACAGCCTACGGATAAAACTGAAAAAATTTCAGAGGTAGCATTTAAGTGATTCAACTGATCTTTTAGAATTTATTGCTTAGGTTCAGGGTAGTAAATCTGCATTGGCCGTCTATCTTTGTTCACAACGGCAAAGGGCGTCAAGTGGTGCGCTTGCACCGTATTCTCACTCATAATATGAAAAACGTGTAAATGCCGAATAATTTCTGCATCTGCAATTAAAGAGCGATGACAGCGCCAAGGAACTGCTTCTGCACACATGATAACAACTCGCTCCTTACTGAGCAGTGCATTTAAAGCTTTTAACGCAGAAAAAAATTCTTTGGTTTGCATGTAATCGGCATAGGCTCGAAAACTTAAGTTATGCCAGCCCAGATTAATGGAATCAGCTTTGGGGGAGCGTAAACCACCCAAGGCTGGCATATGTTGGTATTGAATATTTAATTTTTTTAAAGAAGCAGCAAGCGACTCCTTATTAAACCATGGAACATAACGTGATTTAGGTATAGTACGTATGTCAACTAACTTGCTAATTTTATACGCCGTTAGTAAATCAACAAATTCTTGAAGTTTGCGATTAGAGTGGCCAATTGTATAAAGAGTCGCCATTTGTCTCTACCTTCATAAATCTGGAGTGATGCTTGAATGTCCAGTTGTTCCTGAATACACATTTTTTACCGCATAAAACCCTACCTGGCTAACTGGAGTTGGTTTGGGTTCCTCTGAAGCAGGAATCGCCCGTATATCCAATTTTTCCAGACGATTTACTTGTATTTCCTGGCGGCGAAGCAATTGCTCGTAACGTTCGTTACTGCGTTTTAATTCTTCTTTGACCTCAGCGAGCTCTCGTTCGGCTTTACAAATGCGTTCAGCCACACTGGCAAAGCTTAATTTTTCATCCGTTAAGAATGTTTCCAATCGCTGTTGAAATGCTATCCGTTGATCGCCGTCTGAGATTACTGTGTCTGACAAGGTATTTACTGTTCCCTGCAGTGCTGCAGCAATTTGTTTTGCTTTTTGCACTTCAAGTCCCAGGGAAGCACGTACCTCAGCCAATTCGCCTATTTTTTCACTTAAATGGAGTTTGTTTTTTTCGTAGTCTTTTTTAAGTTGGGATAACTCCTCCTGATTAGATTTTAACAATCCTTCATTTTCCTGAACTGTTCTGTTTAATTTTTCAGTTGCTTTTTCCAAATCTTCTTTCTGTTGCTTCAGTAATTCTGCAGTAGCAGTTAATACTTCAACCTGATTAGTGAGTGATTCCATTTGTGCATTGAAATTATCAATCGTTTTAGCCAATCTGTTATTTTCTGCTCGAAAGCGATTAATTTCTTTGGCTAAATTCTCACGAATTTTATCAAGGGCTGAGATAGTGATTTCCAGAATATCTGCCAGGCTAAAAATTCCTTGCTTTAATCTGTCAGCAATATTCTTGTTACAACTATGGTGATCATCTAGCACAATTCCACTTGCAGTGTAAGCAATAACTGTAACGCCACTAATGGCCAATAAAATTCCAATATGCGCAGCGATACCTGCGGCTAGAGTAGGTACTGTTAAAACAATGCCGCCTACAATTTTTTGCCACAAGGGAAGTTGGCCCCAAAAAGTTGCTGCTCGAGAAAATAAGCTGTCATTTTGCTGCATGGTATCAATAATTGAGCCCAAACTTTGCTTGATTTGTGTGAGTTGCTCCTGGGTAATAATAATTTTGGCAAGATCATCTTGTGGAGAAGCAGAGGGAGTAGTAAGCGTGTTTAATTCAATTTCCTGCTTTTTTGGAGTAATTTTTTTTTGTTCGATGTGAGGCATTGGCAGCTCCTTTTGTGCATTATATTTCCTTATATAACTATTAATAATCATAAAAGAGATAAGAAAGCAAGCAAAAAGCGGGGTAATTCATCTAAATTTTGAACAAAAAAGTCCCTCTTTTGCCTATTTCCTATGCTTTAGGCATAGCATCCATACGAGCACGTATTAACAAGTTCAGCTCCCTGAGTTTAAATTAATCTAAAAGATTACTGTTTCAACAAAAATGAAATTAAAAAGCTATATTTAAATAAAAAGGCGAAGGGAATAACTATATGGAGCTAAGGTCATTTCAATATTTGGAAGAAAGCGGTTGGACTATCGAGTCATTTCCTGATTTGGATTCAGAGCAAACGATGGTGCTTGTATTTGCTGCTCCAGAGTTTCTCCACCTGCAGGAACCGATTCAGCAGTTAAACAATTTTTATAAAAAATCAAAGATGATTGGTTGTTCGAGCGCTGGAGAAATATTTGGTCCTCATATTTTTGATAAAAGTCTTTCCGTTGCCGTTATTAAATTTGAAAGGACCACCATAAAAACCGCCAAGGCTCAAGTTAATACCATTGACGATTCATTTGCCGCAGGTGAATCAATCAGTAAGCAGTTACAATCCAATGATTTAAAAAGTATTTTTGTGCTATCAGAGGGGTTAAATGTTAATGGTTCTGAGTTAGTGAACGGGCTTAATATACCTATTAATGGAGTTACACCACTCATTACAGGTGGATTAGCTGCTGACAGCAGTCATTTCAAAAAAACCTGGACTCTTTTTAATGGTGAAATTCTTTATAACCATATTGTAGCTATAGGATTCTATGGAGAATTTATCAATATTGGCCATGCCTCTAAAGGAGGCTGGGATATTTTTGGACCTGCGCGCAGAATCACTCGCTCTGAGGGAAACATTCTTTACGAGCTGGATAATCGACCAGCTCTGGCACTTTATAAAGAATATTTAGGTGAACGAGCAGCGGAATTACCTGCGTCCGGATTACTTTATCCTCTGGCGATTCAAGACGCCACATCGACAGAGTCAATCCCTTTGGTGCGTACTATTTTAGGGGTAGATGAAAAAAAACAAGCACTTATTTTTGCAGGAGATATGCCTACTGGTTACTATGCTCAGTTAATGCATGCCAATTTTGACCGACTTATCACCAGTGCCAATGAGGCTGGAGAACTAGCCATCAAAAAAATGATAGAGCTTCATGGACCCATTCTAACAGTCAGTATTAGTTGTGTAGGTCGACGTTTACTATTAGGGGAAAGAACAGAGGAGGAAACAGAGTCCACACTGGAGGCGCTGCCCCGCAGTCTACTCAGGTAGGATTTTATTCCTATGGTGAATTGTCACCCGCAGGTCTTGGTGATTGTAAGTTACACAATCAAACAATGACCTTAACCACAATTTATGAATCTTAATGAAATAATACTATGGAAATACATAAACTATTACTACGACAGTTGAATCGGGCGCAAATTGAAGTAGACAATTTACCCAGTGATCTGGGACAGTGGCAAGAATTTATTTCCCGTATCAATAAAACTTACCAGGAAACGGATCAGGAACGTTATTTACTCGAACGTTCCATGAACATTTCATCGCGTGAAATGATGCTATTGAACGAAAAGCTTGAAAGAGCTCAGCATATTGCTCGCCTTTGTTATTGGCACTATGATGCAGACACTGATCGCATTAGTTGGTCAAAAGAGCTTTACCATTTGCTTGATGTGGATTCCACTGCTGTTCAAACGCTTAAAGAATTTCTGGAGTTGGTTCATCCGGAAGATAGAGAACAATTAAAAAAATTGGTTAATCGTGCATTGCACAAACGAGTTGAATATACCTTTGAACTGCGGGTAAAGAATCGTGAGGGTCAGTATCAATGGTATAGAACAATAGCAGATTGTGAAGGTGAGAAAAATGAACTTTCAGGAATTTTAATTGACATTGATAGAGATAAAAAAAATGAAGAAGAAATTAAGGAATTAAGTCAAAAATTGTTGGTGACAGCTCGTCGGGCGGGAATGTCAGAAATTGCAACGTCTATTCTTCATAATATTGGCAATGTTTTAAATAGTTCAAACGTGTCTGTGAATTTAATTAAAGAAAGTTTTTCTCAACCATATTATCAAAAACTATTCAAAATCATTAGCTTGTTAAAGGAACATCAAAGCAATATCGAAGATTATTTAACCAAAGATGAAAAGGGTAAATTAATTCCTAACTATCTCATTGCCTTGGGCGATATTCTTGATAAATCACAACAAAATAACATTGAGGAATTAGATAATTTGGATGAAGATATACAGCATCTAAAAGCCATTGTTGCCATGCAACAGGCTTTCAGTGGTGTATCCAGTATTGCTGAAAAAATTTATGTGCCAGAGTTAATAGAAACTGCTTTACAGATGTCCTTAAATCCACATAAAGACAAAGGGATCGCCATGAATAAACAATATTGTGATGATGCCTTCGTATTTGCAGACAAATCAAAATTATTACAGATTTTAATCAATTTGATTCAAAATGCAAAAGATGCTGTTTCCAAAAATTCTTCTAACAAAAAGCGAATTGATTTTCTTGTCAAGAACGCCAATAAAAAATTACAAATTATAGTTACCGATAATGGCGAAGGTATTTTACCTGATAACTTAAAGCGTATGTTTTCTTTTGGTTTTACAACCAAGCCAAATGGGCATGGGTTTGGCTTACACAGTTGCGCATTGTCTGCTCAAGATATGGGTGGTTCATTAAAAGTTGAGAGTCCGGGACCAGGGAGAGGCGCTGTTTTCATATTGACCTTACCCACTATGGATAGCGAAAAACAAAGGAGTATCCAATGAGCGATATTGAACTTCGTATCATGGTTATTGATGATAATCCTGCCATCCATGAAGATTTTATTAAAGTTTTGACAGCAACAACGCAGGAGCAATCAAAAGCTTTCAGTGCATTGGATAAAGAATTGTTTGGTGAAGAAAGTATCTTTGAGAGTGAAGAAAGTCTATTGCCTGAATTTAAAATAGATACTGCAGAGCAGGGGCAAGAAGGAGTTGAAAAAATTAAGGAAGCCTGTGAAGCAGGAAAACCGTATGCGCTTGCGTTTGTTGATATCCGTATGCCTCCTGGATGGGATGGTCTTGAGACAATAAGAAGGATGTGGAAAATTGATAGTGACATTCAAGTGGTTATTTGCACCGCTTATTCTGATTATTCATGGGAAGAAACAGTGCAAAAATTAGGAGTAAGTGATAATTTACTGGTGTTAAAAAAGCCATTTGATAAAGTGGCAGTCAGGCAACTGGCGTGTGCCTTAACCAGAAAATGGTTATTAGCCAAGGAAGCCAAAAAATATACTGAATCATTACAAAAAATTGTTGATGAGCGTACTGAGTCCTTGCAACAATCCCTTTCTCTATTGCGTGCAACCATTGAGTCATCTACGGATGGAATTTTAGTGGTGGATTTAAAAGGAAAGTTAATTGACTGCAATCAGCAATTTATAAAAATTTGGGGTATCCCTGATGCATTGCTCCAACAAAAAAGGGAAGATTTATTATTGGAATATATGTTTAATAAATTACGAAAACCGGAGGAATTGTTTAACCTGATTAATCATTTACACCATCATATTGATGAGACCTCTTTACAAGTTGTTAAATTTAAAGAAGAAAAAATTATTGAATGTTATTCGCAGCCCCATCGCATCAATAAAGTGACTGTAGGAAGAGTGTGGAGTTTCCGGGATATTACAGAAAGAGCCTTCCTGGAGGAAGAGTTAGAACATCAGGCAACTCATGACTCACTCACGGATCTGCCAAATCGGGTATTATTAAATGACAGGATTCAACAAGCAATTGCAGTTGCGGCCCGAGAGCAAACCTGTTTTGCAATTTTATTTTTTGATTTAGATCGCTTTAAATTAGTGAATGATAGCCTGGGACATGAATTTGGCGATGAAGTTCTTTGTGAAGTGAGTAAACGATTAACTTCCCTGTTAAGAGCTGAAGATACTTTGGCAAGGCTTGGGGGAGATGAGTTTGTCATTGTGGTGCCAGAGTTGAAAAGGAGCGAAGACGTGGTTTCTGTTGTCCAAAAAATTCTTAACTCGTTCAGTCAACCACTTTATATTGCTGGTCATGAATTTACATTAACCACCAGTATAGGCATCAGTCTTTATCCTGAGGATGGAACAAGCCTCAATACGTTGTTAAAAAATGCCGATTTAGCGATGTATCAGGCAAAAGAACAAGGCGGAAATCAATTTAGATTTTATACTCCCCAACTGAATCAAATTACTAATCAACAATTAGAACGGGAATCAGAATTACGCCATGCGATTCAAAATAAGGAATTTTTTCTGGTTTATCAACCTCAGTACGATGCAAAGAATCGTCAGTTGATAGGTCTTGAAGCCTTAATCCGTTGGCAACACCCACAAAAAGGTGTCATTTTGCCTTTAGAATTTATTCCTACTGCTGAGGAATCAGGTCTGATTGTTCCTTTAGGTGAGTGGGTAATACGAGAAGTATGTCAACAGATCAGTGAATGGCGGGAAAAAGGTTTTCCCAAAATAAGAGTGGCTGTCAACGTTGCGACGCAACAATTGAAGCAGGTAAATTTTGCCGAAACCGTCCAAGGTATTCTGGAGGAATATCACGTTAATCCGGAATCTTTTGAAATAGAAATTACTGAGAATGTGATTATCACTAATATTGAAGTTCAACGTATGATCAATAAGCTTAAGCAGATAGGTGTAAAAATTGTTTTGGATGATTTTGGCACAGGGAGTTCAAGCTTAAACTATCTAAAGCAACTTCATATTGAACGCTTAAAAATTGATCAATCTTTTGTTCAAAATATTTCAAGATCTCGTAGTGATGAAGTAATTATTGAAGCCATTATTGCTATGGCGCGCAGTCTAAATTTTACTGTGTTGGCTGAAGGGGTAGAAAATCCCAATCAAATTAATTTCTTAAAAGAGCAAAATTGTGATGAGGTACAAGGATTTTTTTTAAGTAAACCGTTATCTTCTGACTCAATCACCCAAATTCTGCAAACGACTTTTTCTGGGAAAGAAAAGCCTAAAAGACGTCGCCGATCCTAGTTTAAGTTACGGGCTAATCCCAAGCATCAGATTAAATTGTAACTAGTTTTTCAAGAATGGTGAATGTGTCTTTATTCGTGAGGTTGGATAATGTGGCCTCAATATTGAGGCCGCGCGTGTTTGGGTCGGGTTGAAAAGAAGCTACTACATGGGGATTTGTGCATGTATTCAGCACAATCCGGGTAAGGATGAGCTACTGGAGTAAGGATGGTCATCAGCTGCGCTCTCTAAAATACGCTTTGCAGAGTTTAGCTTGGTTAATCCACCTTCCAGTTTTTTCATCCAGGCACGCATGGATTTACAGGTCTCTGGCGTATGCACGATAAAATCATCTTCTGTAAAGCCTGCATCAGAGATTAACTGTTTTTTAATCGGCATAATCCCTGCCAAAAGACAGCGTTTGGCACTGGCAGCACAGTTTGAATGAATAAAGCTATAATTTTTCTTTTGTTCATCTTGCATAGCTTCCAGTACCAACTCTTCATCAACATAAAAAACGAGGCCACTATCTTTTGTGGGAAGCTTGACGGTATGATCCGGCATTTTTCCTGTTGTTACTTTATTTTGGGCTCGAAAATTTTCTTCTCTTTGTAAAGCATCGACTTGCATTTTATGCAGCGCTTTTAACCCAGTGATTTTGCCTATCGTTTGCCCCTGAAGGATTTCTGCTTCCAAATCGTTTAAACTATTTTGAGCAGCGTTAATTTCTGCTAACAATAGCTGCAAAGTGCTCTGTAAATTATTTAAATTGGTTTGATGCTGCTCATTTTCAGTCCGCAGTAATTGTTCCATGACCTCTGTTTGCATTTCAATTGTTGATTTTTGTTGCCTAAGGGTAAACAATTGCTCATGAAGTTTAAGATGCTCATTGAGAGTCTGCTCGTCAAAATTTTCGATTTTTTCCAAATAGCTAAGTTTACGCAGAAGAAATTTTTCTTGTTGTTGTAGTTTTTCATACTGATCATAAAGTTCATCGTTTTGTTGAGAATTTTTATTGGAATATGCTTGTTCTACATCGGTGATTTGCGCTAGTAAGTCTTCCTTCCTGGAAATTAAATGATGTATCTCTTGCTGCAGCTTTTCTTTTTTCTCAAGAGCAACTTCTAATTCATTTACTTTTATTGCCAATTCTTGATTTTTTAGCTTCTCCTTTTGCAAAGGAGTTAATCCCTTTTTTTCCCTACCAGTGGAGTCTAAAAGTACATTATGCTTAATACAGAAGCGTTCTTTTGGCAAAGCTTCTCTTTCCATATCTTCTTCATGACTGGCAATTTCAGAAGGAACGCCCTTCGCTCTGGGTAGCAAATGCATAAAATATAAAATATCCTGAAAAACACTTTTTTTACTGCTTTTCGCTGGCCAAAAACTATGGGTTACCCCATTAACTCTGATTTTTTGGGGTTGCCAAAATTTCAGTGTTCCTGCTGATGGAAGCCCTAATACAGGCTTTTCCGGAAAAGACTGTCCTACAATCATTACACTTTTTTCAACGGTGAGGTCATAGTGGCGAGCTTCCATTTTTTGAAAGGCTGCTGTTCCTTCGGGTACTGTCAACAAAAAATTGACGTGTCCTGCATTTTCGTTAAATGCTGCAGAAAAAAATGAACCCAAAGCGCTTTTAATTCGTTTACCAAAAAGCTTTGTTGTCGGCATCCAAACGTTAACTTCAATCATATTAAAAAACATCTTTTCAAATTTAGGAGTAAAATAACTTACCAAGCTTAAGAGAATCTTAAGTATATGGGTAAAATGTGCCAAATTTAATGAAAATGTATAAGTGAGGTACAAGTTAAAATTTGACAAGTGTACTGGCAACCGTTACAAAGGAATAAGAATATTTTTATTAGTTAAGTTATGGAATACAAAGACTATTATCAGATAATGGGACTTGATAGAAATGCAAGCTCTGAGGATATCAAACGTGCATACCGGAAACTTGCGCGAAAATATCATCCTGATGTAAGCAAGGAAGCCAACGCAGAAGCAAAATTTAAAGAGCTGGGTGAGGCTTATGAGGTATTAAAAGATCCTGAGAAAAGAGCCAAATATGACCGTTATGGTCAATATTGGAAAGAACAGGGGCAACAGGGCTATGGGGCTCAAGGTGAAAAGCAGCACTATTATCACCATTTTGATGAAGCAGAAAGGTCGGGATTTGAGGATTTTCTTAATAGTATTTTCAGAGATCGCTTTCATCAACAAGCCTCTTTTTATGATCAGGGTCAGGATATTCATGCCAAACTTAATATCACGCTTGAAGAAAGCTTTCACGGTGCTGAAAAAAATTTACAGCTACAAACGCCCGTTGCTGACCAACATGGCCATGTTAGCTATGAAACGCGCTCAGTAAGAATAAAAATTCCCAAAGGAATTGTTAACAAGCAACAAATTCGTTTAAAGGGGCAAGGGGGAAGAGGCCCAGGTAAGCAAGCGGGAGATCTCTACATTGAAATTGAGTTCACTCATCATCCCTTCTTTCATCTTCATAAAAAAGATATTCATTTAAACTTACCCATAACTCCCTGGGAAGCTGCTTTAGGTGCTACAGTGGAAGTGCCGACCCTAGGAGGCCCTGTCCATTTAAAAATTCCCAAACTGTCTCAAACAGGTAAAAAGATGCGACTTAAAGGACGGGGGTTACCAGGCAATCCACCTGGTGATCAGTATATTATTTTACAAATAAGGATACCGCAGGTTGAAAATGAGCAAGCAAACAGATTATATGAGCAGCTTGCCAGTACCATACCGTTTAATCCTCGAGAGCATTTAGGAGTGCGCTAATGACTAAAAAAACGAAGAAACCAGTAGCTTTAGAATGCGAGGATTGGTTTTACTTGTCATTACGCGAAATCTCTTGTTCTTATGGTGTATCAAAAGAACTGATCCTGGAAATTATTGATGAGGGAATTGTAACGCCGCAAAGGGATGAAAAAGAGGAGCTGCTGTTTGACAGTGAAGCAGTTAAAAATATTGGTACTGTTTTACGATTAAATCGGGATCTGGGGGTTAATTGGGCAGGTGCAGGATTGGCATTGGAATTGTTAGAAGAAATTGAGCATTTGAAAAGGCTTCTTGCTCAAAAGCTATAAGTTAATTCAGTCGGGGATAGTCGTAATAATGCTCCTGGTGGTGAGAAGAAAAATTTAAGATAATTCTATGGCTGTTAGGTTAGGTGCAGATAAGTTATGCTACTAGTCTCTGCATAATGAGGAGAAATAATGAGAAGATATTGTTGCATCGCATTGATAAGTATAAGTTTGATTGGTATGGCTGGTTGTCAAATGTTAACCAGTGGCAATCTATTCGCTCCACGCTTTTCAGATGACGCGATTACTTCTTCCGTCAATCAGGCCATGATGAATAACATAAATTTGGCCGGTATTCCTATACATGTTGAAACACATCAGGGAAATGTGATGTTAAGTGGCTATGTGAAAACAATTCGTCAAAGTGATACTGCAGGGGATGTAGCTTCAAAAGTTCCTGGAGTTAAGTCTGTACAAAATAATTTAATTGTTCGTAAATGGTGATTGAGTAATTGCATCACGGCTCCATATGCCTTGATAATTTAACGTCAACTGCAGAGCAGGGATTGTTGCGATTGCCCTGGTTCCTTTAAAAGCAAGCATCATCGGGAAAGAACAAGGGAAGTTCAGTGCAGGTGATTTTTTTCCCGATACCCTGGGCTTATGGTTTCACTTCAATACCTTTTACTGGACTGCTATCACGGTTACCACGTTGAAAAAAACCTCCCCAATTAATTGCTATTGGTGATGGCTCTTGCCATGGATAGGACGGTGTATCTTCTATGGGTTTACTATCTTCTTCTAGATTCATTGCATGAATTTCTTTGATCTTTCTAAGAGCAGCAGGAAGAGCAAGTCTATAATCAGTCATTTCCCCAGCAATTTTTTCAAGTGCAATAAGACACTTAGAATTGCGTACCCGATTAGGTAAGCGGTTAACCAGCACTTGAATAGTGATACCTAAAGCATAGATATCAGACGCATAAGTATAATGTACAGCACTCTTATTTTTTCTTCTGTCTCTAAGCTCAGGGGCTAAATAGGTATCTTTACCGCATAGAGCATGTTCAGAGATACCGTTACTGTCTTTAGGTAATTTAAGCGCAAACCCAAAGTCAATTAAATAAACTTTACGCTCCTTGGGTGCATAGAGAAAGTTATCAGGACTAATGTCTCGATGAAGACATCCTTTTTTGTGAAATTCCATAACGGCCTCGAGCATCCCCTCGGTAATTTCAAAAAAATGGTGAATAAGATCGACATTACTTTGCTTAGAATAGGGATAGTAGATAATTAAATTTTCTCCTTCAATTAATTTTTGAATAATATAAAATTTATCGGTTGTTTCAATACAATCAATGAATAAATTCTGCTCTTTTAAGAATTCGATTTCATTAGGCTGAACTAACTTATTGAGACCTATTGCTGTGCTGAATTGCTCAGAGTGAGTTTTTTTTATTACCTTAACAGCATGCCACTGTCCTGAGATTAAATTTTGACAAATGGATATCTTGCCAAATCCTCCCTGCCCAATAACCCCCTTTGCTGTTTTTCTAATCCCAAAGGTGCTTGATACTTCCTTCCTTGTTAATTTCTCCATAGCTGTTTCTGGTTGATAGATTTTATAAATTTTCTGCCTGTTTCGATTAATTAAAACAGCACCTGGAGTGGATTGATTCAATGGCGATTTATTGGAAATTTTCTCATTATCCCCACTGTGAAAAGCCATGTGGAATAGATATTTCTCTTTTTCGGTATTTGATGATAGAAAGCCATTTTCTTTGATATATTCTGGGGTAATTGGGGATGGCAAGGTAGGGTGTTCTTGCTTTAAGTAAGATGTTTCTAATACGTGCAGAGATGAATAAGTAGTTTGCTGTCCCGGTTTTTTAAAAAAATTAAGGGATAAAAAATAGTTGAGCATGGTTTTTTTATGGTTGAATAAAATTATTGCATTATATAAAAAATTGAGCCATTTTTGCAAAAGCATGTTTGGTACTAATAGACAGAATTACTGAAAAATTAAAACAAAAACTTGAGGTTTTTCGTAATCCTGTTGCACTGACGAGCGCAAGAGAAGAGTGTTTGATAGATAACTTTAGGCATTCGTCTATTTAAAAAAAGCCAGTTTCTATTTTTGATGGATATCCATCTAACTCCTTTTCTTGTAACAATTCTTCAAACTCAGCCATGCTATGGGGGGTTGACCAAAAATGTAAAATATTTCTTTTCTGAGCACAAACAGCTCGAATAGCTTCGATGTAGTGTTGTTGGGTTTCCTGCGTTAGTTGATCTTCTGTATCTAAATTGTTTTTAATGGCATTCAATAAATTTACTTTCCATTGACTATAAGTGTTGGTTTTACGTCCATTCGCTTGAGCAGATATATTCTTTTTAAGCTGCGCTATGATGTCCAATAATTTATTGTGATTCTCTTTAAAATCAATCGTTAGGGGCTCGTCCTCAATAATGATTTTTTGCTCAAGAGCTAAGCTGGTAAGAGATTGACGTGCTTCATTCACGGTCTCTGTTTGTAGAAGAGGATTACTAATCTGCGCCATTAAGGGATGCTGTGGAGTAAAGAAATAGAGAGTGCAGCCTTTTACTCCATTGGTTTTAATTTTTTGATCAATATGAGTGACCATTTCTTCTATATTTTCTGTAGAAGAAAGATCACCGGTTAGTGAGTCATAACTATAATAAATATTTTCTCGTTTCACCAATGGAATGGTATGACCTTCCATACGAATAGTGATTCCTTGAAAGTTCTTTAACTGATTAATGATTTCTCTAAGTTGCTCGCGTAAGGAGGGTTGATTATTTTTAGGTAATAGCTGCTGCAATTCTTTTTCGGTAATTGTCGACCAATCAATCCATCCCTTTGGAATAACCTTTCTAATTGCCTCAATTGCGTCAAAATTGAAACTATAAAACGCTTCCGTCAAAATGCCATCTTCTCGAAGGGCATCACGATTTTCTATTAGATGAGTAACGTCGTGAGCGCTAACAGGTGCAAGTAGCTCAACAAGGTTCGGAAGGTTAAAGTAATCAACGAAATAAAGTTGGTAAGCGGCAGTTTCTAATAAACCTTCGCCATCGTCCACCCTGAAAAATCGCTTCTTATATTCATCTTCTGCCCACCGATGCGCGTTGATAATTTCTGCTTGGCTTGCTAATTCATTTTGGGTATTTAATAGGGCCTTGATAACCCCCAAACTAATTAAAGTACAGGCATTTACGGTTTGAGGATTGGTTAAGTGAAGTATTTTCATTTGATATACTAAATAATATAAGCATTTGCAAAAATTATACTATTAAAAAATTAAAGGAAGATTAAGCATTAAATCATTACTTACTATTTTAGAGTCTGAAATTGGACTTGTATTGTCCAAGTTTCAAGCTGTTTAAGGAGTTTAAGATTTCTTTTTAGCTACAATTTTAAAATTTATTTTAACCTCATCTTTAATTTCTTCGGTACTTGCCCATTCACCTTGGCCGACGCCAAAAGTACTACGCTTTATGATGGATTCTCCTTCGACCAATGCCTTTCCTGGAGAAGTTTCATTGGCAGTAAATACTAATTTTACTGGTGCGGACTTATTCCGGATGGTTAATATACCGTTTGCTTCATAAGTGTTATTGTCTATTTTATTGAATGTGTTGGACTTAAATTCAGCCGTGGGGAAGTGTTTAACATTAAACCAATCCGAGGTAACAAGGGTCTCTTTTAAATCGATATAGGATGCTGATAGTGAAGTCATGTCCACAGTAATGGTGATACTGCTTGCTTTATAATTTTCTGGATCTACTAAAATAGTGCCGGAAAATCTTTTGAATTCACCTGAGGCTGGCGCGTTATTTTGTGTGGCAGTAAAGCTGAGTTTACTTTCACTGGGAATAATTTCCCATTCACTGACAGCAGCATGAATTAATGTTGCTGTAAACACCAAAAATAAACCGGTCAATAGCTTTAAGGAATGAGTTATCATGGCATCATTCTCCGCAGAATGTCATCTTTATTGATGAAATGATGTTTTAAGGCGGCAGCGGTATGTAGGGCAATAAAAACAATTAAACCATAAGCTAACCATTTATGGAGCTCTTCAAAGGCCGGTCTTAACTCTTCATTGGGCAAAATTAGGTCCGGTAAAGTTACTAGCCCAAAAAAGGAGGCTGGTAGACCTGCTGCCGAAGTAATTAACCACCCTGTAATCGGCAGGGCGAACATCAAACCGTAAAAAATCCAATGAACAGTCCGGGCAGCAAATTTCTCCCAAGCAGGTAATAACAGTGAGGGTGAGATATTAATCCAGCGCCAAAGCAATCTTAGAACGGCCAGCCCCAACACCATAAAGCCAAATTCTTTGTGCCAGCCATAAAGCTTGAGCTTTTGCAGACTAATTGGAAGCCTTACCATATAAAGTCCAAGGATTATAAGGCTAATCATTAAAATAGCTATCAGCCAATGAAAGAAAATACTGACAAGTCCATATTCCTTTTCACTGTTTTTTAGCAGCATTACTGTTAGCCTGATTGTCTGTTACTGTCTTGGAAGCTTCATCTGCTTTATAAGCTTCAGCTTCAATTGTAATTTTGACCTCATCACCTACTTTAGGAATAAAGGCATTTATACCGAAATCGGAGCGGTTGATGGTAGTGGTGGCACTAAATCCCACAGTCATTCTCTCATTGATGGGGTTTTTACCCACTTTATTTAAGGTGACGTCTAAAACGACTGGCTTGGATACTCCATGTAAGGTTAACATTCCTGAGACTTTGGCTGAATTGTCTGAAACGACCTCCACTTTGTTACTGACAAAAGTAGCCGTTGGAAAACGTTGTGCATCAAAAAAAAGTTTTGCTTTTAAGTGCTTGTCCAATTCCGCTATGCCGGTAACCATATCAGCAATTTTAATCGTTGCCTCCACTTTACTGTTTTCAGGTTTTTCTTTATCTAAAATCAATGTGCCGTTGACATACCATTTGCCGGATTGAGTAGAAAAGCCTAAATGTTTAACTTGCCAGAGGACATAACTGTGCTGATTATCCAGAATCAGTTTTTCAGCACAGAAAGCAGAGAAAGAAAAAACGGGTAATAATAGAATACTAGACAAAAAAAGCCGGATGAAATTCCTTATCATAACAACTCCCTGCATATTTCAGTATTCATTTAAGAGTCTGATTTACTGTCAGCTGTTAAGCGGCCGCCGACGAGTCTCTCACAAATCCCTTTGGGAAGAAAAATATAGGCATCAGCTTGATTGTCTTTCGTCGAGGAACCTGCACAGGAAGCAGTTGCTGTAGCGCAATCATTCATTCCCGCTTTGACTACACCATAACATTTTTCAGTAATTTGTGTTGATGGTTTTTCATTGGCTACTACTGCATCGGCAGCAGTTAAAGTGAGGAAGGCGGTAATAGCGGAAGCAACGAGCAATTCTTTTTGTTTCATGACAACTCCTGTTTAAGTTTAATTTCCGATAATAATTCCGATTGTATCCAACTCTTCAATAGGGACGCTGCTTGCATACCAACCTGTTCCTCATCATGCCATTCACCTAATCCGGTGCAGATTTCCCCAAAATTTGCCCCCTGAATCATTGCTCTCATCGCCCAGCATTCATCCTCAGCCAGAGAATAAAAACGACTCCTATAATTGCTGCGCCATACTACCCACGTGATGGCTTCTGCCTTTTTTACGGGTTTTGGCAGGGGTTGATCATTAGCAATAGCTTGCCATATAGGCACTATATTCCAATAAAAATGCTTTTGTTGCAAGGAAGGATGGGGGGCGAAGGTCATTGTCGCCCAATGCTCTGGTGCCACATTGGCCATTTCTTCAATGGTTACAACCCGTGCATCAGCTGCATCGAAGGCCAAAGTCAGACTCCATTCAAATTGAGCTAATTCAGCCAGACAGTCTTCCTCTATACTTTTTAGATAAGTACTAAAGCTATCGCCAAACCAACGAATTGAGCGATAGGAGGAAGGATTTTTTTCAAGATAGGCACGACCAATTTCCTGAAAAGCCTCAAGACCCACATACTCTCTTAGCATGGGAAAATTACTTGCAAGACATTCCAATAGCCGAATGTAATAGGCGTTGCGATAAATATTAAGCCGTTTTGCCGCTGATACTTTTTCTGAGTCAACGACAGCTTGCTCTATGGCTTTAGAACCAGAAAGCAAATAATTTTGAAACATCTCCTGCAAATGGAATAGAGTATTCATAGGACTGACTCGTTAACGGTGCTGGCTATTTTTTTTGCTTGGCTCAATTCCAGCAGTAGTTCCGCTAGTGGGGGAATATTACCATCCCGTTCTATCATCGTAGAGATTAAACCGAAACGTTTAATTGCTTCAGCATACAACTCCCAAACGGGCTGAATAACAGGAGCATCATGTGTGTCAATAATATAATCACCGAAATTGGAGTGTCCAGCTAGGTGAATTTGTGCCACCCGTGCCGCAGGAATACCGTTTAAATAGTCCAAGGCATCAAACCCATGGTTAACCGAGCTTACGTAAATATTATTGACATCACATAGCAGGTAGCATCCTGTGCGGTTGGTTATTTCGGAAATAAAGGCCCACTCGCTCATTTCGGATTCTTTATAGCTAAGATAGCTGGAAACGTTTTCAATGAGAATTTGCTGGCCAAAATAATCCTGTATTACGTGAATGCGCGCAACAACATGTTCAATAGCATCCAGCGTATAGGGAAGGGGCAATAAATCGTGTAGGTTAAAACCATTAATTCCTGTCCAGCATAGATGATCTGAAATCCATTGAGGTTCGATACGTGTGACTAGTTCTTTAACTTGTTTGAGGTAGTCCCAATTAAGCGCGTCAGTAGTGCCAAGGGATAAGGAGACACCATGCATCACCACAGGATAGTTTTCGCGAATCTTATCCAAAAAATAAAGCGGTTTTCCGCCAGGAATTAAATAGTTTTCGGTAATTATTTCAAACCAATCAATGGCTGGAGAGGTTTGCAAAATTTCTTCATAATGTTCGGGCCGTAATCCCAGACCAAAACCAAGATAGGGTAACTTTTGCGGTATAGAAGAAGCCATAGTGCACTGCTTTTAGTAGTAAGTAGTCAGATAGAGTCTAGACTACCTGACTAATCATTATTGCTCAGAGGAGGAGTGGTTGGAGTCATCACTATTTGATGAGTCAACAACGGTACCACCCGATTTTTCACATTCCTCTTTAGTCATCATAGTAATACCCTGACCTTTGCAGGAATTTTCACCTTTACAAGCGTTTGTAGCGGTTTTACAAGCGCTTTGACCTTTGCAAGAATTAACCCCTTTACACTGAATTTGTGCATTTGAAGCATCAGAGGCAGAGGAAGCAAATACTGGAGCGATTGAGAACATTGCTGCTGCGCCAACAGCTAATGCTGCACCGGTTAATTTTTTTTTATCCATAACAATTCCTTTCGTTAGTCATAGCTTGATAGCTTAAACGCATGTTAACAGTTAATGGCTTTCTCTCAGCAGAATAGTGTAGAGAGGCCAAATTAATGCTGTCAAGAATTTACAAAAAAAATTATCGTTATCAACGACTGAATCAGGGCAAAATCATACTTTATCTAAATTATAAGCAACAAGGCGTCATCAACCATGTTTCCCCCTTCACATTGTTCGGGAGCTGAATTGACGATGACTTGGGTTGATTAAAATTGCGCTCAATCCCCCCGGCCTCATTGCGAGAAGCGTAGCGACGAAGCAATCCAGGGATGCGAAGCAAGGAGCAATGTGTTTTGGATTAAATTTCGTAAAATCTAACCATCGCAATTTATGCTTTGGGTTAAAATCAATTTTTTCTTTCTTGAACCTCTTTAAATTTGTTGGGTTGAGTAATGACTGAAAGCCTATCCGCATAGAACCCGTAAACTAACTTTACACCACTCTATTGCTTAATAAATCCAGGCTGAAGATTTTATTTATGTTGATATCCATTAAGCATCAGATTTCTTGCTTCGTATCTCGGAATTGCTTCGTCGCTACGCTTCTCGCAAATGACGCCGGTGGACTTGAGCTATTTTAATCACACCCATGATACGTGAAGCGAGAAATTATAAGTCTAAAAAATATTTTTTTAAGCAAGTTGATCAAGCCCCAGTAACTAAAGGTTTTAATCTTGCATTGGCAACTGCTACTACGAAACTAAACTTCCCAATATCAACACCTACAAAATTATTGTACAATGGCATCATAGCCTCGAAATAAAAATCGTTAGGATTGTAAGCGGGTGTGTAATCAGACCCAAGCAACTATTCAAACGTTTCGAGAGCTGGGCTAGAGTACCATGATCTCCGCGGTTGGTTAAACCAATCCCTCAACGGTCGCTCATGCCCGCGCCCTTTGTTTTTGCAAAGGGCAACCCTCTTAGTTCCTAATATAACCACTTTTAGACTTACAATCCTTCATGCGGCTTTGCCGCATTCTGGATGACGAGATGTAAATAGACAAAAAGACTCCGACCCACGTCATCCTGAAAGCGACATCGTCGCTTGAAGGATCTTTTCATTCAAAGAGCGGGATTTTATCTGCTGGGGATCCTTCGCTTTGCTCAGGATGACGGTAATTTGTGCAAGATACTCGTGTGAAATTAATTCAAAATAGGTTGATCTTGCCCTGACGACTGAATTAATGAAGCTACTTAAAAATGACTTTCTGGTTGATTATTAGATGGCTCATTTTCTGAATGCTTTCTTTGTTCCGTTTTAAAAAAGAAATTATTTCTTGAGGAGAGGGAGCGAGAAATAGCCCGCGGAGTTTCCGCTGAAGGGATATCAGAAAGAGTTCTCGGACTTCCTGTTGACGATGTTTCTTCAGATATAGTTCCTCTTCTTCCAAATAGCTCAAATACCTTTACACTATTAAGCCTTGAAGGTCTCGCAATAGTGAAATCAGACTGAGGCATTGCATCCAATATCTCTCTTGCGTTTTTTTCAATTAAATCTGGCGTGGTGGAAGTATTAAAAGTGAGCTCTGGAATTAAAAGATTTAGCGAAGAAAATTCATTGTTTGATAATTTTTCTCGGGATTTTTCTTTTTTGGTTAACTCTTTTATTTCCTGATCAGTTGTTGATTCCTCCTTAAACGTGGAAACTTCGCTGAGAGAGTAATCTGATGGCGAAAAATAGGAAGTGCTTCCCTCTTCAACCTCAATGCTCGATTCGTTTAAATTTTGCCTTGTAAATTTTCCTATAATGGCCATTTCAAATATTAATTTAAGAAGTGGGGTAGTAACTAACGCATAATATTTCTTACGCACTTCAGCCTGTTGTATTAATGTTGCTGGTTTCATGCTCATGTCATATAGGATTTGTAAGTCTGTGAGAACATCAATTGAGACTAAACTATTTTTTAATAGCACCTCATTAAGAAATAATGTGAGATAAGTAAAATAATTGGTAAAATCAGAGGTAGTAGCCCCTAATATTTTAATGGTTCTTTTTTGCGACTCAATTAAAATATAACTCTGTATTAAAGCTGCCTGTTGATATCTTGCATAGGCTCCTAACTCTATAAGCATCGCATTACGTTTAAGCCCGCCAACTATCATTTCAACTTCATCAAGCACTTTATGGATTTCTGTGTTTTTTGATGTAGTTTTTAACTTGCGTAACTCAGCGAGGATATTGTCGCCAAGTTTATTGAGATTTTGAAAAAAATGTGTAGCCAGCTCCCCGTAGTAAAATAGGGAAGATTGGAATTTATTAAAGATAGAGACTATTAATTGAATCTCTTCTTCATTTAGGCTATTTTTATTGATTCTGATAACGGTTTTTTTAAATTCTGTTATTATTTTATGCGCAGATTGCTCGCTAGTGAAGGAGGGTTTCATGTTGTTCAAAGGGAGAAGCGGATTTAATTGTAAGCTAATCATTTGAATAATAAGATTTTGTGTTAAATTTATCTTCGGATCACTACTTTTTCCTTTGTTAATTACTGCTAAAAATTCATTAAGTTCAGCTGTAAAATTTTTTAAATTTTCAAGAAATTCATCATTCTTATTCATGCATTGCAATTTATCAATTTCTATTATAATTGACATAAAACGAGTAAATTGTTGTTCTAATTTATCGTGAGCAATATCTTGATTTAAAAAGTTAATAATAGGTGATGCAATGTCTCTTGATGCATAGATTAATCTTGATATTATTTTATCAAATTCAATCTTTCTTATTTTAGCAGAAGCTGCTCTTGCTTTAGGTGTGCTAAGAGGTTTTTTCCTTATAATTTTATTATTATCTGATTTAAAAGAAGCTTTTTTAATAATTAAATCAATTATTTTTTTATAAGATTTTATTTTTTCACCCTTAAAAACGTCTATTAATTTATTTGCTAAGGTAATAGTGTTTAAAAGTTTTTCAACGAATTCAGCATTATCTTCTGCAAATATTTCGGGTTTAAGCGCATCATATCTCTCTTGTATTTTTTTTAATTCTGCAAGAACAGCTTCAACAGCGTTAGCCTGCTTAGTGAAAACTTCCCTATTAATTGCTGTCTTATCCACAATATTTCCCTGGGATTCGATATTCTCATAGACATAATTTTTCCAGGGGCTATTAAGAAATATTTCTACATTGATTGCTTGATATTCTTTATTGATTTTAGGGTTTGTTGAATAAAATTCACTTGATAGTATTTGGTATTTTTTTAATAATGATTTTAGATAAAACGCATCTTGACTCGCTTTAATAATGGCTAAATAGGCATTTGAAAGTCGTAATTGTAAATCCAGAAATTTAAATGTTATCTGAGACTCTCTTTTTATTTTGCTAGTGGGAATATTGGTATTGTTTTTAGCGAGTAATCGAAACATAGTTACTTCCTTTTAATTTCCAATTCGACAGTTACATAAATAAAGATACTTTGGTTTCTTGCAGGAACTAAGAATTTCCTAAATGTAGATAGTTTGAGTAATGTGATAAAAAAATGAAATAGGTAAATTTACCCATTATAGTTAACAGGATTTTAAGAATTATAGCGGGAGCTTAATCATCATAACCATTCAAGTAGTAGGTTAACACCATTGAGCGTTCCAAAAGAATATAAAGCCCAACTAAGTGCTCCCTTGCTTATAACTGAAATATTTTTCAAATAGAATGCGGTTGAATCCAACCCATACTGAAGGCCAAAAATAGAAATAAAAATAAGACTAATGATAATCCAATACGCCAGGTTAATGCTTTGACAGTACGTTTGGTTTTGCCTTCATCCTTGACCAGAAAAATCAGGCTGCTTCCTAGTGCGATCAAAATAATGAGCATCACAATAAGGATGATAGCTTTAGTAAACATTTGTTATACTCCACATTTTAAGTGCTATTGCGAACTTCACTACTAATAGAAGAAAGAATGTTGAGTTTAACCTGTTTTAATCGTCGTTTCACGCCAAATTGGAAAATGGCAGTTTTAACCTGTATCGGCATACTATTCTTTAGCCGTTTAGGATTTTGGCAATTACATCGAGCCCAGGAAAAAAAGCAAATGTTGACCACACAAGCTCGATTTTCCACGGCATCGCCTGTTTTGTGGCAGCCTGGCGTGCCCTTGCCAAAGCAATATCAACGAATAGTGGTTACAGGGAAATTTCTGCCAAAGACAATTTTATTGGATAACCAGCATTATCAACATCAATTCGGTTATAATATTCTTACGCCATTGCTGCTGTCATCAGGTTCTGTGGTGTTAGTCGATCGAGGGTGGATGGCAGGTGAGCTTTCGAGACAAACATTTCCTTCGCCTAAAGTACCTGATGAAGTTTTAAACATTGCAGGCAATGTTTATTACCCCTCTAAAAACTGGCTTATGGGAGCTGCGTTTGAAAAAAAACAAAATATCATTCTGATAGAACGTATTGATACAGATTTACTCAGTCAACTTTTGCATAAAACGCTCTATCCGTTTATCATTCGCCTCGACAAAGCAGAAGCTCATGGTTATGTGCGAGAGTGGGCAATCGTTGCAATGCCTCCGGAGCGTCATTATGCCTATGCAGTACAATGGTTTGCTTTGGCTTTTGTCTGTTTTATTTTATTTGTTGCACTAAATTTTAAAAAATTGAATGAAAATGACCCTACGTAAGTCTTTTATTTTAATCCTGTTAATGGTGGTATTTGCAGCACCCGGGATAACTGCTTATCTATTTTTTTCCCACCCTCAATGGCTTGGAACTTCAACAACCAATCGAGGAAAACTTCTGACGCCACCTGTTCAGTTTGTCGAAATGAATGAGAAGGATAAATGGCATCTTATTCTTTGGAATCCCACGGTTTGCAACAAGAATTGTCGCGAGCAGCTTGACAAGTTGGCAAGAATTCGTCTCGCTTTGGGGCGGCACTTGTATAAAGTAGAACAATGGCTAATAACCGATGATAAAGCCACACTTCCTGGATCCTTACTGAATTTGTTGAAAAAAGAAGACATTCAAGTGCGCCAATTGTCTTTGGATGAGCAAAAAAAGGTTAAAATTTTACAGACAAAACCGCAAGTGTTTATTGCCAATCCTGCGAGTTATCTTATTCTGACCTATGCGTTGGATGCGAAACCTGAGGCAATATTTCATGACATTAAACACTTATTAAGCGTGGAAAAAACGAATGGCTGAGCAAAAAGACGTTAGATTCATCCGAGGGGCTGCAACGATAGCTGTAATTTTGGCCTTATTTGTAGTAATGCTGGGTGCTTATACCCGCCTGACTGATGCAGGATTGGGATGTCCCGATTGGCCTGGGTGCTATGGTCATATGGTGTTGCCAAAGAATCAACATGCCTTGGCATCGGCACAGTACCAATATCCGCAGATACCCATCGAAGCAAGAAAAGCCTGGACTGAAATGATGCATCGTTATGCAGCAGGTACGTTAGGGCTATTAATATTTTTTATTGCAGGTGGGAGTTTGTTAAGACGCAGGCAAGGCATGAAATTACCCTGGCAATTGCCAGCAATCATGGTCCTTTTAGTTTTATTTCAAGCAGCCTTAGGGATGTGGACTGTCACATTAAAACTCTTACCCGTCGTTGTAATGGGGCATTTACTAGGTGGTATTGCTATTTTTTCCTGTTTAAGCTGTTTTCGCTTGCAGCTAAGTGCAGTGAAATCTACCACGCTTCCTCGATGGTGTTTTTGGATTGGCCTTGGTGTGGCAATTGTGTTTTTGCAAATAGCTTTGGGAGGATGGGTAAGTTCAAACTATGCTGGTATCGCTTGTGTTGGTTTTCCCCAATGCAATGGGCAATGGTTTCCGCCTTTACATCTTGCAGAGGGTTTTAATTTATTGACGCCAGTAGGTGAAAATTATCAGGGTGGTCTTCTTGATAATGAGGTAAGGATGACTATTCAATACATTCATCGCCTGGGCGCAATTATTACTGCAGCCTATGTGCTGGTATTATCGCTGTTCTGTCTGGCAAAAACCTCGGAAAAAATGCTACATCGTTGCGCTTTATTCGCCATATTACTGTTGATTGTGCAATTTTGCCTTGGGATTGCCAACGTTATTTATTTGTTGCCTTTGTGGGTTGCTGTAGCTCATAACGGTGTGGCAGCATTGTTATTGGCAACCATGCTAATGATGCTATACCTTACCCAGGGGAGACCTGCTAATGCGTCCTAAATGTAATGCCAAGTTCAATGTAAATTGGCGTGATTATATGGAGCTTTGCAAACCGCGCGTGGTAGCACTCATGTTACTTACCGTGATCGTAGGGATGTATCTGGCGTCTCCCGGATGGATTTCTCTCTGCACACTGATTACCGCGCTTTTGGGTATAGCCTGTTGTGCTGGCAGTGCTGCGGCTATTAATCACCTGGTCGATAAACGTATTGATGCAATCATGGCTCGTACCAGTAAAAGACCGGTTGCTCAAGGGCGTGTCTCAGTGAAGCAAGCCCTTTATTTTGCTTTTTTATTAGGTACACTGGGACTAATAATTCTAACAGTATTTGTCAACAGCCTTACGGCGATGCTGACTTTTGTGACCCTAATTGGCTATGCAGGTATTTACACAGGTTACTTAAAGCGAGCCACGCCACAAAATATTGTAATTGGAGGCTTGGCTGGAGCGGCGCCTCCTTTATTAGGTTGGACGGCAGTAACTAATCAACTGGATCCCCAAGCGCTGTTATTGGTGTTAATTATCTTCACCTGGACACCTCCGCATTTTTGGGCTTTGGCGATTTATCGCTTTGAAGAATATAAAAATGCAGAGATCCCCATGCTGCCAGTCACCCATGGTGTTGCATTTACTAAATTAAATGTTCTTTTGTATACTATTTTGCTGCTAATTGTTAGTATTTTGCCTTTTATAGTAGGCATGAGTAGCTGGTTATATTTGGCGGGTGCGCTGTTATTAGGTCTCCGTTTTTTATACTGGGCTATTGTTTTGTTACGAACTGAAAAGGCAGTGATAGCGATGCGTACTTTTCGCTTTTCTATCGTTTACTTAATGATGTTATTTGTTTTTTTACTCATTGATCATTATATCTAAGGGGATAAAATGTCTGCCCAAATTAATTCCAGAATTCTGGTAGGAGGAATTTTTCTTGCCTTCGTTGCTATTCTTGGTGGCGTATGGGTTGCTCAATACTTACATGCGGGCAAAAAAATTAATATTGAGCAATTCAATGGCACTTATCTTGAAACTCCTCGGGAAATTAATCAATTTACGCTAACAGGGATTGATAACCAACCTTTTAATAATGAAAGTTTAAAGGGACAATGGACCATGATTTTTTTTGGTTTTACCAATTGCGGTTATTTATGTCCCACCACAATGGCAGAGTTAGCCAAGATGTATCGTACTCTTGAAGAAGAAGGTGTTCAACCCTTACCTCGAGTGGTGATGATTTCTATTGATCCAGCCAGAGATGATTTGGATAAGCTTGATCATTATGTAAAAGCTTTTAATCCTCATTTTTATGGTGCAAGGGGGGCTGATGAAATCGTCAAACAAATGACGCGAGAAATGGGAATAGCTTATGCCAAGATAGCAATTTCCAACAGCAATGATCCTAATAATTATGATGTTCAACACAGTGGGGCAGTCATGTTGTTTAATCCACAAGGAGAGCTCAACGCTTTCTTTACCACTCCCCACCAAGCCAGTCTTTTAGCGAAAGATTATCAACTGTTAGTATCTTAACCTCAAAAAATCAGTAAATTAATCAATTGTTATACCTAAAGAGATTTTGGGTATAACAATATTCTATGATGAGGAACTAAAACTCTCTTGAAGGTCTATATGCTAAGGTTCAAGTTTTGAGCTAGGCTTTTCTTATCACCACAAAAAAATAATAACTTGAAGGAAGTTTGATCCATGAAAATTGCGATTTTAGCCACTAATCCTCAGCTTTATTCACACCAGCGATTAAAAGCAGCTGGTGAGGAGGCAGGTCATGAGATCAGCATCATTAATCCACTTTACTGCTATATGAATGTGGCTACTTCAAATCCGAAAGTACATTATCGAGGAGGGGAGGCTTTACCTAAATTTGACGCAGTTATACCTCGAATAGGTGCTTCGTTGACTTTCTATGGTACGGCTCTGTTGCGCCATATGGAAACTATGGGAATGTACACACTGAATGAATCAATAGCAATTTCGCGATCACGAGATAAATTCAGGGCGCTACAGCTTTTGGCTCGAAAAGGCATTCCTTTACCCCGTACTACCTTTGCTTTATCACCAGATGACACCGATGACTTAATTCGTATGGTAGGCGGTGCGCCTGTGGTTATTAAATTATTAGAAGGAACGCAAGGCAAAGGTGTTATTCTGGCCGATAGCCATCAATCAGCGGTTAGTATCATCAATGCATTTAAAGAAATGTCGACTAATATACTTGTCCAGGAATTTATTGAGGAATCAAAGGGTACTGATATCCGTTGCTTTGTTATTGGTGATAAGGTGGTTGCAGCGATAAAACGCCAGGCTAAAGAAGGTGAGTTTCGTGCAAATGTTCATCAGGGAGGGAAAGCAATCAAGATAAAACTCTCACCACAAGAGCGTGCTATTGCCGTTGCTGCTGCTAAAACAATGGGCTTAAAGGTAGCTGGGGTCGATTTGATTCGTTCAAATCATGGTCCTTTAGTGTTGGAAATTAATTCATCGCCAGGTCTGGAGGGCATTGAAAAGGCTACACATATCAATATTGCTGGTAAAATAATTCAATATCTTGAAAAAAATGCAAAGCCTAAGAGTGTTAATCAAAGGTTCCAGGGATGAAAAACAGAGCACCTATCGTTATTGCCAATGAAACTATCAAGCCAGGGCAGTCCCACTGCGTTAAACTGTCATTGGCGATGTTATACACTTCTACGCCGATTGAAATTCCTGTTTATGTCTTTCATGGCAAAAAAGAGGGGCCAACTCTATTTGTTACTGCAGCTATTCATGGTGATGAAATTAACGGGGTAGAAATTATCAGGAGGTTACATCAGGCCCCGCAATTAAAGCGCTTGCGAGGTACACTCATAACTATCCCTATCGTCAATGTTTATGGATTCTTTTTACATTCTCGTTATTTGCCTGATAGACGTGATTTAAATCGTCAGTTTCCTGGGCGAGAAAAAGGTTCAATGGCTTCCAAGTTAGCCAATCTTATTATGACTGAAATAGTTGAGCATTCTACACATGGAATTGATTTGCACACGGGGGCAATTCATCGCTCAAATTACCCACAAACGCGCTTCAGTCATCAATGTGAACAATCCGCTCTTCTGGCAGAGGCTTTTGGTGCTCCTATTATGGTGGCAGCAAATATGCGCGATGGGTCTTTACGAGAGGCAACGGATAATCTAGATATCCCAATGTTTATCTATGAAGGTGGTGAGGCGCTACGTTTTGATGAATTAGCAATAAAAATAGGTGTCAGAGGAATCTTGAATGTAATGACTTATTTGCAAATGTTTTCTCCTTCGCAAAGAAAATTGCGTAAAAGAAAAGGCACCATTTCTGCTATTGCTGAGTCAACCTTTTGGGTCAGGGCTTTGGAAAGTGGGGTTTTGATTAAATGTAAATCACTTGGTGAAAAGGTTAATAAAGGTGAATTGCTCTGTACTATTGTTGATCCCTTAGGGGATAATGAGGTTAAAATTAAGTGTCCCTGTGCGGGAGTGATTATTGGCAAAACCAATATTCCTTTAGTCAATGAAGGGGATGCTATTTTTCACATCGCAGTATTTGAAGACTTAAGTAATCTTCAATTACCAGATGAAGATATCGAGGAGTGGGATTGAGGGGTTAGGCACGTGTTCTTTTCTGCTTCTGCTCACTCTTGCCGATTAACCAATCAGCACTAACCTCCAATTCCTCAGCAATCATAGTTAGATGCTTTTGATCGGGTAAAACAACACCGTTTAAAAAAGCTTCTGCTTTAAACTTAGGGATTTTTATAAGTTTGGCAAAAGCCTCTATTCTATCTTCACTGCGAGACGGCATGCCAATAGCATCAAGCTCTTTATTTAGATGCTCTGCAAATTGTCTGTAAGGCATAGTTCCTCTCGAAATAAAATTGATATTGTACTCTATAGCATAAAAAAAAGCTTTTGCAACTATTTACAAAATCAACCGCTTAGCAAGTCAGGAAGATTGCTTACCCAAAGCTCACTGTCATTGACGCAAGGAATAAGTGTAAAATGGGAGCCGCCCAAGTGTTGCCATTGTGCCTGGGCCCGAATACCTATTTCTTCCAACGTTTCAAGACAATCCGTGACAAATGAAGGGCAGGCAATGGCGAGTCGCTTTATCCCTTTTTTGGCTAGCTCGGGAAGAAGGGCATCGGTGTATGGTTTTATCCAAGGTGTTTTTCCCAAGCGTGATTGAAAAGCCGTACCATATTCTTTCGCTGTTAATCCTAAATAATTGGCTAATTCATTACTGGTTGTGTAACACTGGGCTTTGTAACAGGACTGATGAATTTCAGTAATCTTTGGACAATGATTAATGCAGATAGATGGACAGCTGGCTTGTTTTAGGTGACGTTCAGGGATGCCGTGATAACTAAACAATATAAAATCATGCGTTTTGAGGTGAGGTTGAATCAAAGCTGCTTGTGCCTTAATGAAGGCTGGATGTTGGTAGAAATCACGAATAACTGTCAATGACGGTAAAATTTTTTTAACAGCTAGCAATTGTAAAACTTTTTCAATGGAAGAGCCCGTCGCTGCAGAAGAAAATTGTGGATAGAGAGGCAGGATGGTAAGGCGTTCACAGTTTTGCAATTCTTCCAGAGCAGCATGCAGGGAGGGTTGACCATAGCGCATTCCTAAAGCTATTTTCCATTCATCACTAAGATGCTGTTGTAACTTCATTTGCAAATTGCGGCTATGAACAAGTAAGGGCGAGCCCTCCGTTGTCCAAATTGCTTGGTAAGCATGAGCGGCTTGGCGTGGTCTGAAAGGTAAAATAACAAGATGGAGAATTAAATAACGAAGTGGGGCTGGTAAATCAATAACCCGTCTATCTGCAAGAAATTCGCGTAAATAGCGTTTTACAGCCAGAGGTTCAGGAGTCTCCGGAGTTCCCAGATTAATTAGTAATAGACCATTTTTTGTCATAAAAACATTAGTACAGCAGAGTATAATAAAAGAAGCTTTGGTTAAACACAGCAGCAAAAGCTGCTGTATTACCTAAGAGAGTTTAAACGCTCGTTTCCTCACTGGCTAGAGCTATCACATTTGAGGCATGCAAGCCCCGCTCGCCTTTTTCAAGATCATAGCTTACTTGTTGTCCTGGAACCAGTGTCTTGTAACCTGTACCATGAATTGCCGAAAAATGTACAAAAACATCTTCACCACCACCTTCTGGTACAATAAAACCCCATCCCTTGGCATTATTGAACCACTTGACTTCGCCTGTAGCCATAAATCCTCCTTTTGCTAAAGCTATCAATCGTCAACAGCTTAAACCGTTGAGCAATTGCCTTCATCCTTAAATGACAATTGTTAAGAAGCCCATCTTAACATGGGTTATTTCAACATAGCTTAAAATGGGACTAAGTCTCAATAGTTTTTAGAAAAAATTGTGTAATTAACACTATAAAAGGTTAAATACTCAACAATTATGGCTAGAGAATAAGCATTTTAGCTAAATATAGTTTTATTCTAATGATCAAAAAATTGAGTCTCACGTAATGTCGTGATAAATCGTTGCGCATCGGGACTGAGTTTGTGTGCTTTACGATAAATTATAAAATAGGGCACATTCAATGCGTCATGTTCATAAATAGTAACTAATTCCTTATCAATAATATTTTTGGGAAGAAAACACCATCCTAATCCTAGTTTTGCCAATTTTAACAGGGCATAAATAGGTTCAGCCTCATGTCGGACTGCTATGGTTAGATTTTTCCTGAAAACATATTCTTCTAAAAGCTGTCTGGGAGGAGCATATTTAGGCATTACAATGCCGGGGTGCTCCAAAATTTTGCGCAGGTTTAAATTTTTTTCTTTCAATAAAGGATGAGCGCGTGAAGTCTTAATGACATAAGGCAAGGTAAATAAAGGAATTAATTCAAATTCATGAGCAATCTTGCTGCTAATGCAGTTAAGACAAATTTCAATGTCACGATTTCGCAGTGCCTTAAAGCTCATTAAAGGAGAAAGATAACTTACAGAAAAATTTAAATTGCTGTGGTCTTTACCAAAGGAAGCAAGCAAATCAGGAAGCATGAAGCTGCCTATCAAAAAATCCACACCCACTTTTAAAGGATTTTTCTCTTTATCAAGGAATTGACGGACCGCTGATATACCGGATTGAATAGTTTGCACTGCTTCAATGACATGAGGAAGAAAAATTTTTCCTGCCTCAGTCAAAACTAAACGATTATGCTCGCGAATAAATAAGGGGGTTTTAATTTCATTTTCCAGAGTGGCAATTCGTTTGCTAATAGCTGATTGAGTAATATAAAGATAATCAGCTGCCAAGGTAAATGATTGAAAATCTGCTGCAGCGATAAATGCTCTTATTTGATTAATATCCATTTTTCAAGAATGACTGAGATCCCTACTCTAAGTATACTCAAGCTTTGCCAGAAAAATAGCAGTAATCAGGAAGTAGAGAATTAAGTCTTGCAGCTTTCTCTGTCCTGACACCTTTCCCTAAATGAGATATTATCCCTGTCTATCTTTGTATATATCTGAATAGAGAAGAATATCGTGACATTTGAAGTCGACAGTAGAATTCGTGCCGGTTCATTTTGGTTGGGTGACTGGCCATTATCGTCTGTTTATTTAAAAAATAATGTATATTTCCCTTGGATAATCTTAATTCCCCAAGTACCTGATGTACAAGAAATATATCAATTGTCAGCAAAAGACCGAGCACAATTGATGAGCGAAATTACTGCCCTGTCAAGAATAATGGACGATGTCTTCAAGCCGGATAAATTAAACGTCGGAGCTTTGGGAAATATTGTGTCTCAGCTTCATATTCATATTGTGGCGCGCTTTCGCTACGATAAATGTTGGCCACACAGTATTTGGCAGCCTGATGTGGCTATTTCTAGCTACAGTCTTAAGCATACCGAGGAATTAGTTCATCGATTGAAAGAGCAGCTAGCCAATATTTTCGTACTCCGGTAAAGGTTTTTGATTTGGAAAAATTTCCTCAAGTGAAACGGAAAAGCCATCCTCTCTAACTATGCGAGCATGCTTTCGCTTTAATTGTCTTGGTTCTTCAACACCGCAGGAATGGCAAAGAATTGCAACTTCATGCGCCATATTATTGGCATAATGGTACACACGCTCTGCTTTATCCATGACTACAAGACCGCGTTGCAAGCGTGGGTTATGGGTAGTAATTCCTGTTGGGCAGGTATTCTTGTGGCATTGCATGGCTTGAATACAACCTAAAGCCAGCATAAAGCCACGTGCTGAGTTGACAAAATCTGCACCGGCACAAAGCGCCCAGGTAACTCCTGAAGGAGTGATAAGTTTGCCACTGGCAATTACCTTAATTCGTTCACGCAAATTATAAAGGACAAGAATATCAACCAGCTTTGGTAAGGATTCCTGAATAGGAATGCCCATGTAATCCATTAACCCTTGTGGTGAGGCTCCAGTGCCACCATCTGCGCTGTCAAGCGTAATGAAATCGGGGGCAAATTTAATGCCTTTTTTGTGAATAGCCTTACATAAATCATGCACCCATTCGTAACTGCCTAATACAAATTTGCAGCCTACAGGCTTGCCTGTAATTTCACGAACATGCTCGATGCTATCCAACAATTCATCCACATTACTGATATCAATATGGCGATTAGGGCTAATAGAGTCAACATGAGGTAAAATGCCTCTAATTTCGGCTACTTCCTCTGTTACTTTGACGGCGGGAAGAAGTCCACCTTTACCTGGCTTGGCTCCTTGGCTTAGTTTAATTTCAAACATTTTAATACAATCTATTGCAGCAAGTTCCTGTAAGCGTTTATCCGATAAATTGCCTTCTTTGTCTCTGAATCCATATTTCGCTGTTCCTATCTGAGCAACAACATCGCAACCTGATTCTAAATGATAAGGAGAAACACCTCCTTCCCCCGTATTCAACCAACAGCCAGCTTTTTTAGCACCTCGGGCCAGGGCTTGAATGGCTGGTTTGGAAATAGCACCATAACTCATCGCTGAAATGTTAAAAATGTGGCTGGAGGTATAAGGTTGTCTGCAGTAAGGTCCGATAGTTAAGGGCCGAATGGTTGCTTTGTCGGTTGCAAGCGGGGGAAATGGAGCGCTCACAAAATAGACAGTTCCAGTGTTATGTAAAGGTCTGGTGGAGCCGAAGCCAATCGTAGTATCTACATTCTTGGCGGCACGGTACACCCAGGAACGCTCCGCTCTGTTAAATGGCATTTCTTCTCTGTCATTTGCAAAAAAGTACTGGCGGAAAAACTCTCCTAAAAATTCAAAGAAGTAACGAAAATGACCTACGATGGGATAATTGCGCAAAATGGCATGATGTTTTTGACGCCTGTCCCAGAGATAAACAGAGACTAGCAAGATAGCCAAGCCAAGAACAAGCAGCAGCAAAATGACTTCATTTAATTCCAGAGCGCGCAGGAAAAAAACATCTTTCTTGGTAAGTTGAAGAGTTTCCACGTTAATACTTCCTTCTACTCAAATCTAGAATAACTCTACAATCTAATTTCTTATTCATTTCAAACTACTCTAAGTGGTATTGCAAAGATAGTCTATAGAAAAATTTTTTTGGGGAGTATTGTCTTAATTTTTAGTACATATTTGTAAAATAGCAAAATTTACTCTTATCCTTACTAAAGTGAATGCATTTATTTAGTGTATACTTATAGTAAATCAATTAGGATTCAGGGGGTGTGCCATGAAAATAACTTCCTCATTGGCTAACCACCTGTTAATTGCTATGCCTTCATTGACTGATCCTAACTTCGACCATGCAGTGGTTTATATTTGTGAACATCATGTTCAGGGCACTGTAGGTTTAATTATCAATCGGCCAATGCAATATCCTCTTGGCCTGGTTTTTGAGCAAATGCAAATTGAACCCGCCAAAGTTGAACATAATCAGAAACCTTTGCTTTTCGGTGGACCAATACAGCCTGAGCGAGGTTTTGTCATTCATCGTCCTATTGGTGGGTGGCGTTCAAGCTTGTCCTTACGTGATGACGTGACCGTGACTACTTCCAATGATATTATTCGCGCAATAGCTGAGGATAAAGGCCCCAAAGATGCATTAGTAACTTTGGGCTATTCTGGTTGGGGTGAGAATCAGTTGGAAGAGGAGGTACTGAATAATGCCTGGCTAGTATGTCCTTTTACTCCCGAGCTATTGTATGAAGTTCCTTTTTCTGAGCGCTGGGAATACGCAGGTTCACTTATTGGCGTTAAGATGAGTCAATTAACTTCTATCATCGGTCACGCATAATTATTTTTTATAGAGGTGTTTAATGCCTGAAGGGGTTTATTTAGGCTTTGATTTTGGCTATAAACGGATTGGTGTGGCGGTTGGCCAGCGTATTACTTTAACGGCCAGACCGTTGACTACACTGGATGCAAAGCAGGGTATTCCCAATTGGGATGAACTACAAAAAATTATTACTGAATGGCGTCCAGAAGCTTTAATTGTAGGACTTCCCACTTGTATTGATGATAGTGAACAATATACCACCGCAGCTGCTCGTGGTTTTGCTCGAGAGATGGAAGAACGATTTTCGTTACCTGTTCATTTAGTGGATGAGCGTCTTTCTACTGTAGAAGCACGATCACAGTTGTTTGCTGAAGGGGGATACCGTAAAATTAAGCAATCCAAGGTCGATAGCTTTGCTGCCTGTATTATTCTACAGCAGTGGCTACAATTTCCTGAATAAAATATGAAACATTTTCTAGAAATCAGTCAATTAACACATCAAGAAATTAATGCTCTATTAGAACGAGCGCTTTATTTCAAAAATACTCCTCATTATCCGGATTATTCAAAGCATACTGTAGCTACACTTTTTTATGAAAACAGCACGCGTACTCGAGTAAGTTTTGAGTTGGCTGCTAAGAAACTGGCCATGACAGTGGTGGATTTAAATTTACAGACTTCTTCTGAAGTGAAAGGTGAAGCGATTGAAGATACTGTTGCTACCTTGGCTGCGATGGGGATTGATTTGTTTGTAATTCGACACAGTCAAAATGGTTTACAACAAGCCCTGGCCAATCGATTTAAAGACAAAGTGAAAATTATTAATGCTGGTGATGGTCAACATGCTCATCCAAGTCAAGCGCTATTGGATTTTATGACTATTTATGAGCAAAAACCGCAATTTAGTGCGCTTAAAATTGCAATCGTGGGCAATATCCGTCATTCGCGTGTAGCAAACTCCTTGCAATGTCTTTGTTCAACATTAGGTGTTAAGGAGCTGGCACTGGTAGCGCCTGAAATTTGGCAACCGCAGCGCGTTCACTTTGGCTACGTCACGGATTCTTTACCCAAAGGATTGGATGGTGCCGATGTGATTATTTGTTTACGAGTTCAACATGAACGGCTCCAGAAAAATGAGCATCTGGATTTACACACCTATCGTCAAAATTTTGCACTGACTGTTAAGACACTTAATTATGCGAAATCCGATGTGATGCTTCTGCATCCCGGTCCTATCAATCGAGGCGTTGAGATTGATAGTGATGTTGCAGATGGTCCCCAATCATTCATTCTGCAACAGGTAATCAATGGTGTTTTCATACGAATGGCTATTCTGGATGCACTGGCTACAAAAATTTAATGAGTGCTCTCTGCTCATTTCGGTAGTTGTAAATTTTGCCTGAACGATAAAGCTTGCTGCAGGGCACTTAAGTCTACTTTCTCCAGATTATTCATATCGGCAATAGTTCTTGCCACTTTCAGAAGACGGTGGTAGGCACGTGCCGATAATTTAAGCTGGTTCATGACTTCACTTAAAAACCCTTGTTCTGCCTGGCTTAATTGACAGAATTCTTCACAATCTTTAGCGTCAAGTTGGGCATTAATACAATTTTGTCGGCTTAGCTGACGCGCTCTAACTTGTTCAACAGTTTGTCTGATCCGTTTGCTTTCTCCTGCAGTAGTAAGATTGGGTTTAATTAATTCCTCTTGTGTTAATGCTTGCAAGGTTATTTGCATATCAATTCTGTCAAGCAGTGGAGCTGATAATTTTGCCAAATAACGAGTAATGCGTTCAGGACTACAAAGACAGCTTGCTTGAGGATTCCCCCACTGACCACAAGGGCAAGGATTCATCGCAGCAACAAGTTGAAATTGGGCAGGAAATTCAATTTGAGTCGCTGCCCGGGAAATCCAGATATTCCCTGATTCCAGGGGTTCACGTAAGGTTTCCAGTACTTGCTTATGAAACTCAGGCAATTCATCAAGAAATAATACGCCATTATGGGCCAGTGAAATCTCCCCTGGCTTTGGTGGATTACCTCCACCTACTAGTGCAACTTGGGAGGCTGTGTGATGTGGCGAACGAAATGGTGGAGAGCGCCAGCTATTAAAATCTGGAAGCCGTCCACGAATGGACTTAATGGCAGCACATTCAAGTGCTTGAGTTTCGCTAAGATCTGGAAGGAGGGTAGCGAAGCGTTTGGCCAACATGGTTTTACCACTCCCGGGAGGTCCGCTTAATAAAATACTATGACCTCCACAAGCCGCAATTTCCATCGCTCGCTTTGCATGATACTGACCCTTAATATCAGACCAATCCATTTTCCCATTTACATAGGTAGTTTCAGGACGCGCAGGTAGGACTTTAAGCGGTGTATTTTGACATAGATAACTGCACACCTCGCGCAAGTTATTGGCACTAAACACGTCATTATAGCCTGCCAGTGAGGCTTCTGCAGCATTAGCTGTAGCAATTACTAATTTTTGATTATCCCGCCGCACAGCCAGGACTGCAGGAATGATAGCGGATACACCACGCAAATTACCACTCAAGGCGAGTTCACTAATAAATTCATGTGTAGCTAACTTATCTACAGGTAGCTGGCCTGAAGCTGCAAGAATACCTACGGCAATAGGTAAATCAAAACCACTCCCTGATTTGGGTAAATCGGCAGGAGCAAGATTGACTGTGATTTTACGACAGGGAAACTCAAATTGACTATTAATGATTGCACTACGAACTCTGTCTTTGCTTTCCTTAACAGCAGTTTCGGCAAGCCCCACAATTGTGAAGCTGGGCAAGCCATTGGATAAATGGACTTCGACAGAAACAGACTGCGCGAGTATACCTACAGTACTACGCGTTTTGCTAAAAGCGAGATTCATCGTTATCTTCCTGATTTAAAGTTGGACTGTACTACACGCTAATTAGTCTATCGTGTTCTTACTTGGATTAGCGAGAAAAAATTTCCTATTTAGCTGTTTTGTTTTTTATTTGAAGTTTTTCAATTTGTTGTTGTAAATCATCAAGTTTTTCACGTGTCCTTGCCAATACTTTGGTCTGAATATCGAATTCTTCTCTTGTGACCAAATCCAAACGTGCGAAGGCAGCCTGCAAGACTTCTTTGAATTTTTGTTGAATATCATTTTCAAAGTTTTGTAGACTTGTGGGTAAAGTGGCAAAAAGTGTTTTTGCCAGATCGTCAAGATGTTTTGAATGAAACATGCAAATCTCCTGCGTGTTTTTTGTTGGCGACAGTTTAACAAAATTTGAGGCTGTCAGTCATGTATTATCATTATGATGTCATGAGGAATGACCATGAAAATGCTCACCGCGATTATCAAACCCTTTAAACTTGATGATGTGCACGAGGCGCTGATGGAAATTGGTGTCCCTGGAGTAACGATTTCTGAGACGCGTGGCTTTGGTCGTCAGAAGGGACATACAGAACTTTATAGAGGTGCTGAATATGTAGTTGACTTCTTACCGAAGATCAAAATTGAACTTGCACTTCCTGATGATATGGTCGAAGCCGCGATTGACGCGATTTGTAAAGCAGCTTATACCGGCAAAATTGGCGACGGAAAAATTTTTGTTTATGAGCTGCAGCAGGTTGTGCGCATTCGTACTGGTGAAGTAGGCAATGATGCGCTTTAGTCTCTTTAAGGTTTTAAATGGGTAGTAATAAAATTCCATTCTTCCTTGGTTACGGGTAAAACAGACAAACGATTCCCTTTACGCAAAAGGAGCATGTTCTCGAGCTCGGGATATTGTCTTAGTGTATCTAGAGATATTAACTGCTTAAATTTTTCTTTAAAACAAATGTCCACCATGTACCAGCGTGGTTTATCGGGGGTGCTCTTAGGATCAGGATGCTCACTCTCAGGATCAAAGGCCGTATGATCCGGATAGGCATTGCTGACCACCTCGGCAATACCTATGATCCCTGGTGGATTACAATTTGAGTGATAAAAAAATACTTGATCCCCAATAGTCATCTCATTACGCATAAAGTTACGTGCCTGATAGTTGCGTACCCCATCCCAATGCACTGTCTGATTGGGGCTGTTACGTAAATCATCGATGCTAAAACAATCAGGTTCTGACTTCATTAACCAATAACGCGTCATCATTTACTCCAATAAATTGCGCGAGGTGTAATTATTGCTGTCAAAGCAACATCCCAGGGTTGAGCTTCGATATAGAGTTGCCGTTGGAATTCATAGGCTACACCGATGAGCAATGGATGGTTTTCATTAGCTAAAGTCCGATCATAATAACCGGCTCCCATACCTAAACGTGTTCCCTTTTCATCAAAGGCTACCAAAGGCATAAAAATAATATCCAGTTCCCGTATTGGAATGGCGGTTTTTCTGTCAACGTCTGGTTCTGGAATACCATAGTTATTATTAACAAAGGGAGTTGCTGGCGTTGCTGGTAAAAATAAAAGTGTTTTATCTTTATTGAGTACAGGATAATAACAAAATTTTCCCTGTAATGGAGCCGAGTCCCACAAAGCCTTTAAACTAATTTCACCACCTACAGGTTTATACAGTGCAATGTGTTTAGCGTAACGATAGTGTTCCATGGCGCGAATCCGGGAACAAACTTGTTTGGAGGCGGTATGCTGATAAGAGAGGGGCAGCTTTTCGCGAATTTGTCGACAACAATTTCTTAAGGCAAGTTTAAAGCGATCGGCCATATAATCTATCTCTTTATAAAAGTTTTCCCTGCAAAGGCTTATGTTATTCCAAGTCTTGGGCTTAATGAAGAAAAAAATTTTAAAAAAACTCTAGGCATTATTGAAAAAATAAGGTATATAGCTGTCGAATTTACTGGTACTTGGTAGCTAAACCACTACCAAGCGGATAGCGAGTAAGCTTTGAGAGAATAGCATGAGTGACATGTTTGATGATGATGATTTGGATGAAGTTGATCCTTTCATAAATCCTGAAGAAGAATTAATTAATACCGATGCATCTGGAAATCCAACACTGGATGCGCGTAGACGTCTTGAAAATATGCTGGAAGAAAAACGTTTGCGTGATGAACTTGATGATTTTGTTGATTATTAGTAATGTCCACGCTCATTTTTCTAAATGAAAATGGGCAACATGCTCCTTTCCCAATGGATGACCGGGTATTCGTGGGAGAGGCGCTTTTTGAAACACTTCGTGTTGCTCACGGCAAACCCTGTTATGCGAAACTTCATTGGCAGCGCCTTCAGCAGTCAGCCGCATTGCTAAAAATTCCTTTTGATGTATCTTTTGAACGTTGGTTGAAAACACTTTTACAATGCATTCAAGCCAGATCAATGCAAAATGGTGGTATCAAAATAACGCTGTGTGGAGGGAGTGCACCCAGAGGACTAACGGCAAAAGCCATGGAATCACGTCTAATTTTTGATGCTTTCAATTATATTAAAAAAACTCAGCCTCTTAAATTAATCAGTGTTCCCTGGGTTCGGGCTAGCAATAATCCACTTTACCAAATTAAATCAACTAATTATCTTGAGGCAATTATCGCGCGGCGACGTGCTGAAGATGCTGGAGCAGATGATGTCTTGTTTTACAATGAGAAATATCAGCCTACAGAAACTTCGGTGGCCAATTTTTTTATTATTAAAAAAAATACCTTATATACTCCCGATTTAAAGTGTGGCCTTTTGCCTGGAATAATTCGCCAACGGCTATTGACAATCAGTCAAGCGAATGCTATCGCATGTGTTGAAGAAGAACTGGATAAAAAAGCGCTCACAGATGCTGATGCAATGTTTACCTGCAATGCTTTACAGGGATTATGTGCAGTTTCAACACTGGATCATGTTACTTTTTCTACTAGTCATCCTTTGATGGAATTATTAGAAGATCTTTTGGCAAGCGATTGCTTTTTTTAATACGTTGTCGCTGACAGTACCTCATTATTTTTATACTACAGAATAACAAACCTAAAATAAGTAGAATAAAAATACTGGAGTTTTTATAAAAAGGAATTTGCTGCGTTAAAACTTCCATTCCTGCATAACCGCAATAGGTATAAACAATTTCAGCAGGGGTGAGAAAAATAAAGGTGGTGATTACATAGTGGCTGAGTTTGATTTGCGTAAGCCCGAGGCCGTAATTAACAAGATTGAAGGGAATAATAGGTACTAAACGGAGCAAGGCAACAAATTGCCAACCATTTTTCTCAACACCGGCAATCAGCTTGTTAATACGGGGATTTCTTTTTTTAGTAAACCAATCTGTGGCCCAATGCCTGCTAATATAAAAAGCACTGGCGGCACCTAATGTAGCACCCAAAAGATTTAATAGTGTGCCAAATAAAGGACCAAACAATGCTCCACCAGCCAGTGTAAGTACCATTGTTGGTAATAGCAAGACGGTTGCAAGACAATAGAGCAGCAAAAACAAAACGGGTGCAAGCCAGCCTAAGTTTTTGATGCTTTGCAGGATTATCGGTGCATTCTGCTGAAAAACATAGGCACTAGCAATAAATCCAATTAATGCCAATACTGTGCAGAATACTCTCATTCGTCATTAGGTCTATACCACATGGGCATCACTTTATTACAGAGCGCTAATTTGAGCAAGTTTAGTAAGTAGATCAACGAAGCTGTCCCCACTCAAGGTAAACCTGTCTACTAGCATAAATAAATTCAGAATGCCTGCATTTCGCGCTTTATGCCTGAGAAAGGATTACAAAACAAATGAGTAGTTATTTAATAAGGTAATTGCTTTTCCTCTCGCTTTGGAGCTGCGCTAATTGTTGATAATGGACACTATGGTTTTGTAATGGTTGGTTCGGCTGATTTATCAGAAGGCTTTTCTGGAAACGATGCAGCATGGAAGAAAACTACTTCAGTACTTGATGCATGAGAGCTTGGGAAATTTAGTAGTTTGCTATACCAGGAAGCATATTGTTTTTCAGATAAATAGGGCTGTAAATTATCTTTTAAGAGCATTATGGCGTTTGCAACCTCTTTCTTTGTAAGGGGGCTAGAGGTACTGACTAATGTATCTAATAAAGAAGCAAAATTGTTCACTGCCAAACGCGCACAGTCTTTGGCAGCTGAAAAATTAAGGCTTTCAACTAATCGCTGTAGATGAGAACACAACATCAAAATACGTTGAAAAGGCTCTTGATAGTTGTTAAGAATAGTAGCAATTTCTGTATTTTCTTTTAATAGCAACTCTAATTCAGACGGTTTAAAAGAAGTCTCTGTGGCATTAAAACGCAACAGTTCGCTTTGTTGTTTTTTAATTTGCTGCTGCCAATACTTAAAAAGTTCTTCGCTAATACAATGTTCTTTGCAGCGAGGCAAAAGTTGATGATAAATAAAACTTAATTGCTCAATGTCTAACTGGCAATGAGTAATTAAATGATGCAACGCGTGTAATGCTTCATTATTGATTTCATTTTCCTTGTCAATGTCTTGAAGATCTTGGCTTACTTTAAGATTGTTATCAACAAGGGCTATCAGTGTTGTAGCTGACATATCAGCAAAAGAGTTCTCCTGCGTCGTTGATAAATTTCGAGAATTAAAAATTACCAATTTATTTAAAACAGAATTTAACTGAGGTTTTAAATGGGGATATACTGAAAGAACACGCCTTACAATCCAGTCTTTCTCCAGTTGGGTTAATTGAGATTCACAACGAATTCTTCGTGCCGTTTTAAGACCTTCTTTTATATTGAGACTGCCAGATACAAGAATGGCAACAGCATGCTTTTCAGCAGGTTGATAATCTCTCATAATGCCAGAAGCATATTGATGAGGATTTAAGAGGCTAGTATTATCTTTAACTGAGTTAATATGAAAATCAGACGGCCATGTTTGTAAAATTTTTCCAGCAAAAAAGTTTAAAGTTTGATAATTAAGTCTGTCAGATGACCACTCCTTTTGCTTTTCTTCCACCACATTGTAATGAGTGCGAATGAGCACCTCAGTTACTAATCGAGTAACCTGCATGAGCAACGGGTGTGGTTTGGGATTAACATATTCATATAAATCTTTTATTATTTTTAACGGGGTATCGTAAGAAGTATACTTAAAACGAGTAGAATCAATTTTTTTTTCAAGAACGTCTAAAATTTGTTTTTTTACTTGCAGATAGATGCTTTCTCTTATGAGATCTTCTCTGGTTGGAGAAAAAGAGGATTCAGCGAGTATTTGTTTGATAGGGTCAATCTTGTTAATTCCAGAATTTAAAAAACTTAGAAGAATAATTAATTCCTGGGCAGCAAAAATAAACGGGTGAGAATTCTCTTTTGCAGAAATATCCTTCTCCGGTGAAACATATAATTTAATGAGGGTCTCTGCTAATAGATAAGATTCAATAAATTCATATTGGTCTTGTATGTTCTCTTTCTGATAGAGTGCGTAATAATAAGTAAGGCATTCTTTGGGTGCGTGCTCAAAAAGTTGTATTAAATAATTTTGATAATCCTGTGGTGGCAGTCTTCGCTTAAGTGCGTCTAATCGCTCAATAATTTGGAGATTTTCTTTTGTATCTTCTGCCTTTTTTAATCGTTGAAGACGACATCGAAAATCCTGAAGCGCTTTTTGTGGTTCAGAGAAGAGGGCTGCCTCGAATTGCGAGTCATCTAAAAAGATGGTCTCTATTGCGTTGGAGTCTATCGTAACTAACTGGTTATCAACCTCTGGCGTGATTAACAAGGCTTCGCGCAATCTTGAGCCAGGTTGTGAGTTAAGCTTTAAGTAGCCAAAAGAGATAAAAGAGATAAAATTCCATAGCCAGTTTAAATTGGCAGTCCAGCTCCAACCTTGTTGGTGTTCATCACCTAATAATGTGTTTTTTCTTTTATTAAATTGAATCAATCGATCCGATGAATTTGCATTAACATCATCTAAGAGCGTTAACAATTCCTTTTTTAAAGGCTCTCTTTTTGTGTCAATTGTATTAAGCTTTTGTCGCCACGCATATAGCAACGCTTCCTCTGAGTTATATTTACGCATTTTATGCAGAGTTAGATTTAATTCTGTATTAATAATAACCTAAATAAGGGACTAAAAATGTTAAGTTATTGTAAGGGTTTGCATCAATGATTAAATCTCTCTTTTTTGTTGTAACTTGAAATTCTACTTGTGATCCCTGATAAATTCAGGCATTTTTATAAGGAAGGGTTATTTTTTGTCATTCTGTTAATATCGGAACATTTCGCTAAATTAAATGACTTAATAAAGCCTTAATCTTTGCTTGTTATGATGTAATTATGAATTATCACGGAGGCTGTGATGACAAATAGCACACAATACATGTTGGCTCAAATGGAAAAGCCCTCATCTTCTAAATCCAAAGTAAACTCTGAGCCTGAAGTTCAAACAAGTGACACCAAAACCTCTGTAGAAGAGTCTTCACTACAAAAACTGGTACAGGAATGTCTGATTAAAAAAGACCAGTATAGCAATACCCCTTATTCCTAATTGTTATTTTTCAATAGCTGCTTTATTTGCTTGAATTCTAATTAACGAAAGATATACTGTTAATATATAAGTCAAGTGGTAAGAGGTTTATATGGCGGCTGGCAGTTTTGCTGAAACAGCCCATTGGCGTGACTCAGCACGAAGTACTCGTTTTTTCATGGTAGATGCAAGAGCAGCATTTCCTATTTTTCTTTTTTTAATGCATATCCGTGTCTGGACTGGAGTTCTGGTTCTCCTTTCTGCTGTTATCTTTGGTATTATTGAACATTACGGCTTTACGGTTCCTGTTTTTTTGCGTTGGTTGAGACAGTTTCTGGCTGGACCTATTAAAAGTTCACAACCATGGTGGCGCCAATAATGGAAACAGATATCAAGAAAAGTATGGCGCTCATTGCTGGTAGTATGAATGCCAAATTTTATTTAAATGATCGATTTGTAAGCTTTGATGAAGTTTTTTCTGAAACTGGTCTACTTCCAGCCATTGCCAGGCGAGCTGATCAATTATGTTCACTTTGTTTGGGATATGGTTTGGGTGTTACTTTTGATGAAGCGGAGAATGCTTTGTTAGGAATACGAGTTGTTTTTGATGAAGTCACACCCAACGCGTTACGGCTACTGTGTATGACTGATGTTTTAAATGAATTAATTCAAGGGGGACCGAGCAGAGATTACACGCCTTTGGATGAATTAATGTATGACTAGCAATCCTAAAGATTTTAATTGTAAAAAAAGTGAAAGTTTAGAATTCCTTAAGATTATCTTAAGGAATTTAATGATACTCTAAACTTAAGTTAGTAGTAGGAGTATACGAATGCCATCAAGTAGTGATCACAAGAAAGTCATGGAAGCATTGCGAAGCCAGAGTTTTCTTAAATCTCCGGTGTCTCCTACTAAAGATGCACAATTGATTGAAATCGATTTGGCAGATGAGCTCACTGGTCCTTTATCTAGAAAAGTGGCCAATCCATTGCAGACCATACTTTCCATTAAATCTGACGAAAATAATAAACTAGCTCAAGCGGAAGTTGGCAAACTTACAGAGATAATAAAAACAGTGGTTTCGAATCCTGCAGCAGCTGAACAGATAGCTAAAGAGCAAAGTGCTCAATATCGCGATCAGGCTATTGAAGTTCAAAGTGAAGAGCCTGTCCCTCCCTCCGCTCCACGCATGTAATAGTATGCAGCGTTTCTGTTGAATGCTGTTATACTGTTCATATTGCTTTTATTACTGGTGCATTAGCACCCTATTGTTTTTCATGAAAGATAAATTAACACCTGAACAAGCTTACGTTATTCTTAAAGCGCTGGATGATGCAATTGCAGAAGGGCCTTGGGAAGAGTCAAATTTTCTACGTGTCATTGGTAAAAATTTACGAGAAATACGTCAAAATTTTGCTGATCGTATTGGCAGCACTACAGAATTACCTCAAAGCAATGTTGCTGCTAATCGGGGAGAAGGAGCAGTCTTGCAATCAGGCCAGCAAGAAATTTTTGTTGGCCTTTATTCAACAGAAGGCAACAGTGTACAGGCATGGGAACGTATTCTTGCCAATTTGCCACGGCAAATTATATCAAGACCCATTTATACCAATGAGCAAGATGTCAAAAATTTTATAAAATCTAAAGAAAATAGAATTAATGAAGCTTATGTGGTGGCTTATGTTAATGAAAGCGATGTTCTGCAGATGGCCCCGGATAAAGCGCCAGTAGATCGTTTTGGACGGCCTTTATTAACTTTGAAAGATCGCTCTTTAAATCTCGATAATATTGTTCGCTTTGTTCATTTATCCGGGGTTTATCGTTATGTAAAGGGACGCTTGATAAAAAATTCCTCGATAGAATAGACTGGAGTGGTCGCACCATCGCTAAAGAGGGTATATACTTTCCTGTAATTAATATTTTTTATTTTGATAAAGCGGATGGCTCAACAACCACAGCAACAAGGCGGCGGTGACAATTCAATGGCACCAGTATGGATTATGGTACTGGTGTTTTTTACCCTTTTCTTTGTCTGGAAACTGGGGCATCAACATATCGTTTCTTTTGTGTTCTATTTAAATATTCTGCAAGCAAAACTAGTAGGATTTTTTGTCAGTGATGCTCAGCTTGAGAATGATATTTATTTAATGCAAACCATTGATCCGGCGACTGTAGGCTGGGATCAATTTATTGATTTAACCAAAAGCGTTGGCGATTATATCCGCTACCCCATAGTAGCGATTCTTATTTTTCTGGCTATTTTCCTCTATAAATCCAATATCACCCTTAAGTTCCGTCGAGCACATAATATGAAAACATTACGTGCACAGGAGCAACATAACTGGATGGCAATTATGCCTGTTGTTAAAGAGGATTTAGTAAGTGCTGATATCAACAAAGGGCCATGGGCAATGGCTCTTACACCGATGGAGTTTGCTCGCAAATATAAATTACTTAAAAAAGATGACGCTCTTTTAGATAATCCTGTTCCTGGACAGGAAATGACTGCCGGCATTCGCAAAGGTGATGCTAAACGTGTATTCACACTGCAATTAGGTCCTTATTGGGATGGTTTTGAACGTTGTCCCCCACAGGCTTGGGCTTTGGCAGCAGTATTCATTGCGCGCATGAATAGAGATAGAAATTCAGCCAGTGCTATTTTAGAAGCACTCGATAAATCTTACGCCACAGGTAAAATTGATTTTTCTGTGGCAAAGCCTATATTAAAAAAGTATCAGAATGCTGAAAATGTTCAGGAGATAATAGCAAAGCATGCTTACCTACTGACAGTAATGGCTTCTTTACTGGAAGCGGCTCGGGAAGATGGCGTGGTCCCGACCTCAGAATTTTTATGGTTAAAACCTATCGATCGTCGATTATGGTATATGCTTAATTGTGTAGGTCGGCAAACTCCTTTCGCAGAAGTGGCCGGGCCTTTTGCGCATTGGCGTGCTGAGAAGGTTATGAATCGTCGCTCACTTGTTCCTATGATTGATGAAGCAATAAAGGCGTTGGAAATTGCAGTGAAAGAAGTGAAGTTAACACCAAAAGAGTTGCAGGAGTTAGAGCCATGATGCGAGGTATTGATTCACGTCATGAAATAGATCCCACTCAGCTATTGCGGGATACACGTACTCTTGGTCAGCGCATTGGAGATTTTTTCTCTGATCCCACCAATGTGTCTATCGTGTTGGTATCCTTGGCTGCTACGGCTTATTACTTATCGCAGGTTTCTACGCTTATGCTCATTTTGGGAGTGAGCTTTTTCCTGTATGCATTCTCTCGCAAACAAAAACTCCCGTTTCGCTTACCTAAAATTGCAAGAGTAAAAGATTATAATGATTTAAAACCGGGTATTGGGACTCCGAATGTTGCTAGAGGGATTGCTTTTTTCGGGAATGATCGAAAGACCAAAGAGGAACTTTGGTTTGCAAACGATGATTTAAGAACTCACGCTCTTATTTTTGGCTCCACCGGTAGTGGTAAAACGGAAACCTTAGTTTCCCTAGCTTATAATGCGTTGGTGCAGGCTAGTGGATTTATTTATGTTGATGGTAAAGGCGATAACTCACTGTATGCAAAAGTATTCTCCATGGTACGCAGCATGGGGCGGGAAGATGATTTACTGTTGATTAACTTTATGACTGGTGCTCGCGATATTGTAGGGCCTCAGGAAAGACGCTTATCCAATACGCTTAATCCATTTTGTCAAGGTTCCTCAAGTATGTTAACGCAGCTTGTCGTTAGCTTGATGGGTTCTTCAGGTCAATCCTCAGACGGTGATATGTGGAAAGGCCGGGCTATCAGTTTCGTCGAAGCGTTAATGAAACTGCTTGTCTATATGCGAGATGAAGGTGCAATCTTACTTGATGCAAATACCATTCGTAACTATTTTGATTTAGGGCGATTGGAATCCATTGTTATTGATAAAGTTTTTCCACGTGACGAACAGGAGAGTATTAATATAGAATCCGTTCCAAAATTGATTACTGATCCATTACGTAACTATGTATTTAACTTACCAGGCTACAATAAAGAAAAAAAGGGCAAGCAAGTTTCACAAGTGCTAGAGCAACATGGTTTTATTACCATGCAGTTAGTCCGTGTGTTTTCTTCATTGGCGGATACTTACGGGCATATTATTCGTACCAATCTGGCAGAAGTGGATTTTAAAGACGTCGTTCTTAACCGTCGTATTCTTGTAGTACTGTTACCTGCTTTGGAAAAATCACCGGATGAATTATCTAACCTCGGTAAAGTGATTGTTTCTTCACTCAAGGCGATGATGGCTGCAGGTCTAGGAGATCAGGTCGAAGGGGATTATCGTGATGTTATTGAAAGGAAGCCTACGAATTCGCCTACACCTTATATGTGCATCCTAGATGAGTATGGTTATTACGCCGTGCAAGGCTTTGCCGTCGTGCCAGCACAGGCTCGTTCACTTGGATTTTCTGCTATTTTTGCCGGACAAGATTTACCCGCATTCCAGAAAGCATCTAAAGAAGAGGCCGCATCTATCGGTGCAAACACCAACATTAAAATCTGTATGAAACTTGAAGATCCCACTGAAACCTGGGATTTCTTTACCAAGACAGCAGGTGAAGCTTACGTTACAAAAGTCGACTCTTTTCAAACGAAAGAAACCAGTATGGCTAATAGTTATTTAGATACTAAGAGCTCTTCGTTTGAAAAACGAGCCCGTATTGATTTATTAGACCTGAAAGAGCAAACCGAGGGTGAGGCTCATATTTTCTTTAAATCAAAGATTGTCCGGGCTCGTATGTTTTATGCCAATCCTAAACCGGTAAAACAATTAAAGCTTAATCAATTCTTGAAAGTAGAGCCACCGCCTGATGAATATTTAGTGAAATTACAAAAACAGCTCTCCGGATTTCAAAAGATACTTGAGAGCGGTGATTTAAGTATTAATAAAGAAGTAGAGACAGAAGAAATTACCTTAATCACTAAAGCATTACAAGAGTCAAATGTTGCCGAGCCTATTGAACGAGGAGTCGCTGCTTTATTGGCTTTTCATGGTCATAATGAACCTGCTCCAATTGAAGAAATTATCGAAGAAGAGGAAGAGGGGGTATTAACTATCTTCAGTAAACTTCGTCGTTCAGCCAATGCCTTACCTCTTTTAGTCAAGGACGTTGAACAATTTTCACAACCTTTGTTAGCAATTAATGAGACAAGAAATTATCTTTCTGTCATTGAGCGTATTAGTGGGGCGAAGGATAAATATGCGGGTACTGTGGCAAATGAGTTAATTAAAGATTTTCAAATGGCGACCAGTTATCCTCCTCAGGAACGAGATGAGATTAGTGCTTCAGATTTGTCACAATTAGTGAATATGCTTTCTGAGAAGATAGTTAGTGAACGTGAAAAAGCAAACGCCAAGGCTTCAGAAGAACTCTAAGTCTCCTAGACTGACTCTAAGTGTAAAACACAGAGTGCTTTTTTCTTACTCACTTCATTATTAATTTTTAACAACTGCTTGTAACGCAATGATTTGTATGTTTTTATTTGGTGGAATGGGAAATCTAATAAGTGAGAGGGTATAAGGTGAGACGATTGCATGTTGGCTTCAGAGGGTTTACAACATGGCATGCCACTTTGCTTGCATCTCTATTATTATTGGGTTGCCACCGAGGCGGTGTTCTAGTGATGGATGGGCCTAAGTTGCCCAGAAAAGTAGCTGGTGCTTCTGATAAAGAAGTCATCCTCATGCAAAAAAGATTAGCAAAATGTGGCGTTAAAGTGATAACTATTGGTTCTGAATATTTAATTAGTATGCCTTCAGCTGCGTTATTCGCGGATCAATCTCCGAGATTAACCTGGCAATCCTACGGTTTATTAAATAATGTCGCCAGTTTTTTAAAACAATTCCGGAAAGTAGCTATTACGGTTACCAGTTATAGCAGTAAATATGTTTCTGCAAAACGTGAACATGCTTTAACGTTAGCTCGATCAAGAGCGGTAGCCGATTATTTGTGGTCTCAAGGCATTGATAGTCGCTTTATTTTTACAATAGGCGCGGGAAGTGATAAACCTATCATGGCTTATGCTCAAGGTGGTGATAGATCAGCTAACTCGCGTGTTGAAATTACTTTCCGAGATGCAATCATATAGGTGAGGGTAGAATGGGCCGAGAAACGTGGGATACGATAAAACGTTCTAAAGCATTTTATATTCGTACCTATCGGAAGGGTGGAACATTTGTTATCGTATCGCTGATTATTAATATATTATTAAGTCTTTTAATTTATTATATTCATTTTAATCAGCCGGAGCCTGATTTTTATGCAACCAGTGGGATTACGCCACCCATACAGCTAACCCCACTCAATGCACCGAACTATTCGAGTACACCCTTACTTGAACCCGACCCCACTAATGAAGATGAAACGAGGGTCATACCGCAATAACCGAGGTAACTATGGCTGAAGATGCTTTAACAACTGTTGCGATGAGGAATACTTTCTACCGTGATGGCCAACGCAAGATAATGGTTGCTCTTTTAATTTCTATTCTTGTTAACTGTATCTTAGGTTCTCTGGCATTTTATTTATTAACTCATCCTCCTGCACCTAAATATTTTGCGACAAGTATCAATGGACGAATAACCCCTTTATATCCTTTAAATGAGCCTAATCAATCCGATTCTGCTGTTTTACAATGGGCCAATCAGGCAGCTATTGCAGCATTTACCTACAATTTCGTCAATTACAGGGAAGAGCTGCAAGCCTCGTCAGGTTTTTTTACAGCGGATGGTTGGACTCAGTTTTTAAATGCCTTGCAAGAGTCAAATAATCTGGATGCAGTAAAAGCAAAAAAATTGATTGTTTCAGCCGTTGCTACCCGAGCTCCAATTATTTTACAAAAAGGAATACTAAACGGGAGATATTCCTGGCGTGTGCAAATGCCGATTCTGGTAACTTACCAGAGTGCTAGCGAATTTTCTCAGCAAAACAATGTGGTAACTATGTTAATTACACGAGTTTCAACATTGAACTCTCCACGTGGTATTGGTATATCACAGTTTGTTGTAGGACCAGCTAGTGGTGGAATAACTCAATGAAAAATAAAAAAATGATCCAGGGTGTTATAGCTACTGTCCTGATTCTTGGCTCTGTACCTTTTAGTTATGGAGCTGATCAATCCGATTCTGCCCAACAGGCATTACAGCAGCTTCGACTGTTACAACAAAAGCTTTCTCAAACCAGTAGCGCGTTGTCATCCGTAACTCAACCGAATCAAGCTCAACAGCCAGCGGCGGCTGCAACTGCCCCTGCCCCTACAGGTGCTCCTGCTGCTACACCCACTCAGGCACCAGCTAATCGACCAGCGCCACCCCCCCCTCCTCCTCCTCAACAACAAGCACAGACGGAGACGAGCCCTGCATCCATGGCGGCCGATAATGAACTTATTGATACTCAGGCTTTTGAAGGAGTCACTCGTCAATTATTTCCTCTGACTCCGGAACAAATAGTCAGATTAAAACAAATCTATAATGCTTCTGAATACGCCCAGGCGGCGACTGCAGGTACACCACCAAAACCAACAGCAACCTCACAATTTGTCAATTTGTCACCTGGCTCAACACCTCCTGTTATTCGCTTATCCCAAGGATTTGTTTCCTCGCTTGTCTTTCTGGACTCAACGGGCGCTCCCTGGCCTATCAGTGCCTATGATTTAGGTGATCCTGCTTCCTTTAATATTCAATGGGACAAAACAGGTAATACGTTGATGATTCAATCATTAAAATTATATACCTATGGTAACCTTGCTGTAAGGTTGCGTGGTCTTAATACACCAGTTATGCTGACTTTAATTCCAGGTCAAAAAGCTGTTGATTACCGCGTTGATTTACGCGTGCAGGGGATTGGTCCAAATGCGAAAGCCATGCCTATGGAAGAAGGTATTCCTCCCAGCGCGAATGATCTGTTATTACATGTGTTGGATGGTGTACCTCCTCCAGGCAGTCAACGTCTGACTGTAAGTGGCGGTGATGCTCGAGCTTGGCTTTTAAATGAAAAAATGTATATTAGAACCAATCTCACAATCCTGTCTCCTGGTTGGATAGCTAGTATGACCAGCGCGGATGGAATGCATGCTTATGAAATGCAAAAATCTCCTGTATTACTTGTTTCCTGGCACGGAAAAGTCATGCAGCTCAAGGTAGAAGGGTTATAATAAATGGCAGGAAAAAAAGAAAATATAAAAGCACTGTTTACCAATACCCGTACTCGGGTAATTATTATTTTTACTCTACTCTTGCTCATTATTGCCGTTGCCGTTGGTGTTATACGGTTAAGGGGTAATACGGACATTAATGGAGGCACTACAACAGTGGCAACCGTACCTGGTATTCAGTCTATACCTGGCGCCATTGATCCCACTGTACAATACGCAAAATTACAACAAGAACAAAATGTTTCTCAGGCTCAACAGGCGATGAAAACCGGAGGCAGTGCCATTCCGACGATTATTCGTTCTCAAGCTCTTGGTGATGGTGTTCAGGCTGTAGGTCCGCAGCAAGGAGAGGGTGGTGTGGGATTTGCAACACTTGCTCGCGAGGAAGAAGCAGGACCTCAACGCAGTTTATGGATTCAATCACTGCAAAATAGTAATTGTAGTAAAGCAGCTGTAACCAGTGTTGTAAATCAGGGGGCAACAATAACCGATTTAAAAGCTGGCTGTAGTTGCACACAATTAAAAGATGTGGGTTATCAGATTACTGATTTGGATCAGGTATGCTCATGTAAAGAATTACGTGCAGCAGGGTTTAACGCCCGACAATTAAAAGATGCTGGGTATGATGCCGGACGATTGAGGCTTTGCGATTTTAATGCTTGCGAATTAAGAGATGCTGGATTTACTGCTCAGCAAATGAAAGATGGTGGTTTTACCGATGGAGAGTTAAAGGGTGCAGGCTTCTCGGATAATGACATTGCCAAGGCGAGTGGTTTGCCTGACGGTATAACAGCTGCTGATGTACGGAATGCAGGCTGTCAAGTGGATGCTTTAAGACGTTTACGTGCTGCAGGAGTAACTGCTGCTGCTATTCGTCGCATTAGTGGTTGTAGTGCGGCTCAATTAAAAGCTGCTGGTTATACGGCGGCTGAGTTAAGAAACGCAGGATTTAGTGCAGCTGATTTAAAAAACGCAGGATTTACCCCCGCACAATTGAGACAAGCAGGATTTAGTGCAAGAGATTTATTGAATGCTGGTTTTACTCCGGATGAACTGAGTAATGCCGGCTATACTCCAGGAGAAATTGCTGCAGCTGAAGCGGAGCTACCTCCAGGTATAACGCCAGCGGATATTAAAAGTGCAGGCTGTGACATTGAAACATTAAAAAAAGAACGTCTTGCAGGAGTGAGTGCGAAGCTCATCAGACAGTATGCTGGCTGCAGTGCCGAAGCATTAAAGGCGGCTGGATTCACTGATTCTGATTTGGCAAATGCTGGTTTTACTCCTGCACAGATTGCTGCTGCAGGCCCGGTTGGTGATGATGCAATTCGTGCTGCAGGTTGTGATCCTGATAGATTAAGAATCCTTTTGTCTAAAGGTGTTTCAGCCAAACGAATACGTGCTTTGAATGGTTGTAGTGCTTCAGCACTACGAGCTGCTGGTTATAATGCTCAAGCTTTAAAGGATGCTGGTTTTTCTGATGCAGATCTGGCCAATGCAGGATTTACTCCTGCTGAAATTGCTGCTGCCAGTCCCGTTGATGATGCTGCTATTCGTGCTGCGGGTTGTGATCCGAATAAATTAAGGACTCTTCTGGTACAAGGTGTTTCTGCGAAAAGAATTCGAGATTTGAATGGTTGTAGTCTGGATGCCTTAAAAGCAGCGGGATTTGATGCCAAATCATTGGCTGATGCGGGATTTACTCCGCAACAATTGTTAGCAGCTGGATTTACACCGGATCAAATTCAAGCAGCAACAGGTCTTTCTGATGATACAATTCGCGCAGCGGGTTGTGACCCTAGCAAATTACGGTACTTACTCAACCAGGGTGTTTCCGCAAGAAGAATTCGTGAGCTGAATGGATGTAGTGCAGAAGCTTTAAAAAATGCTGGTTATGGTGCTAAAGCTTTATCCGCAGCAGGATTTACTCCCGCTGAACTTCTATCCGCAGGTTTTACACCAGATCAATTGCGACAGGCTGGTGTCGGTACTGCCGCAGCAATTGCTGCAGGAAGAACCGCTGATTGCAGTGTGGCATCCTTGCGGGCAGCAAGAGCGGCAGGTGTATCAGCTGCTACTATTAGACAAACGCTGGGATGTAGCGCCGCAGCAATGAAAGCAGCTGGTTATACTGCAGCTGAATTAAGAGCAGCCGGCTTTACAGCCGCCGAGTTAAAAAATGCAGGTTTTAGTGCAGCGGATCTTAAAAATGCCGGCTTTTCTGCCAGAGAGTTACGTGCAGCAGGTTTTAGTGCAGCGGATCTAAAAAATGCCGGCTTTTCTGCTGGTGAGTTAAAAGATGCAGGCTTTAGTGCTACTGATCTTAAGAATGCGGGCTTTTCTGTAAATCAACTTAAAGCTGCAGGTTTTAGTGCCAAAGATTTAAAAGATGCTGGTTATACTGCTAATGAATTGAAGAATGCTGGATTTAGCGATGCAGAGTTACAGGCCGCGGGTTTCCCAGGCTCGCAAGTTGCAGGTCTTACTGCTGTTACTCAGGAGGGAGCTCCTTCTACCGTTCCTGGCGTTCCTGGAGGAATACCCAGTATTGCAGGTACTGGAGCTCAACCAGCCGCTGCAGCAGAGGCAGCTAACGCTCAGCAGTTGCAAGCTATTTTGAATAGACAAAGCCAACAACTTGCTGATCAGCGCTTTCAGCAAAAAATTCAGCAACGAATGTCACAAATGCAGGGAGCAGCAAATCAATCTTTACAGGCATGGCAGAAAGTATCAGTGCAGTCCTACAATGCAACTTCAGAACCGGAGGCTGCAAAAGAAGCGGCCGCTCAGACTACTGCTGGTGTATCTGGACAAGTTGCTGAGCAAACACAGGCTATGAGTCCAGGCGGTGGTCCTGGTACTACTAACCAAAGAGCCATTATTAAAACCGGAGATATTATGTTTGCGGTATTGGATACCTCGGTAAATAGTGATCAACCTGGACCAATTTTAGCAACAATCGTTTCTGGAAGATTTAAGGGTGCCAAATTAATAGGTAGTTTTAATCTCCCGAGCAATGCAGACAAAATGGTTATAAGCTTTAATACCATGTCTGTGCCAGGTGCCCCAAGAACCACCTCCATTAGTGCTTATGCCATTGATCCCAACACAGCCCGGACAGCGATTGCCAGTAAAGTTAATCACCATTATCTTTTACGCTATGGCTCGCTGTTCGCTTCTTCTTTTATTGAAGGATTTGGTAATGCATTTCAATCAGCCAACACTACAGTAACGATTGGTGGTACTGGTGGTGGTGATAACATTACCGTACAGAACGGTATTGGTCGTTCTGCTTTAGAAAATGCCATCATTGGTTTGGCAACTGTTGGAAAAAGCTGGGGACAAGTTGCACAGCAGCAATTTAGCACTCCGACAACGGTAGAAGTTTATTCAGGTACTGGCTTGGGTATTCTATTTACCCAAGATGTAACCTCACTTTAACTTGATAAGTAGGTAAGACATGGTAGACGACGATAAGAATGAATATAATGATGAATATCAATTTTCTGATTTGGATGTAATCAGTCCTGATGCTAATGAAGAAGAAACCACCTCAAGTACTGTCGTAAAACAAGAATCTGGTGCTAACATCAGACGTAATGCTTTGATTGCAGTAATTATTATAGTTATTGCCATGCTGGCTTACAAATTTTTAGGTCCTCTTTTTACGAAAAAACCTCAATCTGCCGATACAGTACCCCCACTGACAACTACATCCACACCTCAACCCGTAACGCCACCGCCATCCCAGGTGCAGACTGTTACGCCGACAGAGCCGACTCCACCCGTAGAAACAACTCCTCCAGTAACTCAGCCTGTTTCTACTGTTGATAATTCTGAAATTACTCAACGATTATCAGCACTGGAAGTCAGTCAGCAGAATCTTCGTTCCGAAATGGATTCATTGAATAGCCAATTGGCAACTATTAATACCAATATTAATACTCTCACTACAAAGATAGCTCAGTTAAACCAGACTCTGACTGTTATTGTGAGCCGGGTGGAAGAACAATCAAAAGAGATCTCTGTTTTAACAGTACGTACGAAGCCAAAACCTGTTCGCAAAGTGGTAATAAAAGCACCGCCGCCACCTTCTTATTTTATTCAAGCTATAATACCTGGAAGAGCTTGGTTAATTGCGCAAAATGGGTCTACAATTACCGTTAGAGAAGGAACGCAAGTAGCTGGTTATGGTGTAATTAAGCTGATTGATTCCAGACAGGGAAGGGTACTCACAAGTTCTGGTAGAGTGATAAGGTTTAGTCAGCAAGATAGTTGAGGCAATTCTCTATGTCTACTGGAAATAATACTGGTAGTTCTATTATCAATTGGCTAAATAATCAAGCCGATATATTGAATAATATTGCCAATAATTTAATCCCGGTTGAACGTTTGGTTACGGGTGCGGCTTATTTGCTAGGCTTGGCATTCGCATTTAAAGCAATATATAGTTTAAAGGTGTATGGTGAAGCTAGAACAATGATGTCTAGCAATACGAGTATAAAAGAACCCTTAATGTATTTGTTGGTTGCCGGCATGCTGATTTATTTTCCGACAGGTTTGGCAATTTTATTACAAACTTCCTTTGGCTCGTCCAGTATTTTGCAATACGCTCCTGTAAACAGTAACAATCAAGCAATAACAGCAGTATTTGGTACTGGTAGTGTGATAGGTAGGCCAATAGCAATTATTATTCAGGTTATTGGCGTGATAGCTTTTGTTAGAGGATGGGTTCTTATCGCCCGTTCCGCGTCTCAAGGACAACCACCAGGCGGAACTGGAAAAGGACTAATTCATGTTTTTGGTGGTATGCTGGCAATGAACATTGTAGCGACGCTACAAATCATTAATAATACAATTTATGGTACGAGTTAATAGTTTTTACAGAGGAGAAATTAAGTGAGAAAACCATTAAATTTAAAGAGCAATTTAACACAACTGCTTCTATTTACTGCCTGTGTCAGCTTGATGGTGCTGGTGGGAGGGGAGGCAGTTGCGGGTCAAAAAACTTTGGGGAATATGGCATCCAGTATTACAGGTTCTTTCACTAGTGTTGCTAAGCTGATTACTGCGGGTTCCTATTTGGCTGGGCTTGGTTTCTCCATTGGTGCAATTATGAAATTTAAACAGCACAAGGATAACCCTACACAAATTCCAATTGGTACTCCTATTGCGCTGGTTTTTATTGCCGCGGCTTTGTTATTCCTCCCATCTATTCTGGGTGTTACTGGGCAAACGATGTTTGGTGAAGCCGGTTCTGTGGCTGGTCCTACAGGAACAATTTTCACAGGCTCTGGCGGTTAATATCTATGGAAAAATCAGGAAGCCAATTTATTGACTTCCTGATTTTTTATTACCTTTAATAGTGTGAGTGTTAAATGGCGGGTACCCGGGAACGTTCCAATTTAAAACTTGTAGCAAGTGCTGGTTCTTGGCGTCTTTATTCAGCCAGGAAAGCCGATGAGCGTTTTAAGGCTTATGAATTAAAAGTATTTCAACGGGATCGTTATACTTGTCAATTTTGCGGTTTTCAAGCAAAGCTGTTTCAAGAGGTCGTGAATCTTGATCATGATTTTACCAATAATCGTTTATCCAATCTGGTTACCGCTTGTTGCTTTTGTGCGCAATGTTTTTTTATTGAATCTGTAGGGGTAGGTGGATATGGGGGGGGACTCTTATTTATCTCCCTGAACTTAGCCAGCCTGAACTGAATAGTTTATGTCATGTGTTATTTTGTGCTATCACCAATGATACCGGTTATAAGAGTAGTGCGCAAAATATCTATCGGAGTTTTAAATTTCGCTCGCAAATTGTTGAAGAAAAGTTTGGTGAAGGTACGAGTGACCCAGCAATTTTTGGTCAGCTCATTATTGACTCAGGAGTAACACCGGAAGTGGCAGACAATTTATTTAAAAATATTCGATTACTACCATCGCGAGCCAAATTCCGCAAGCAAATTGAGCGATGGGCAGCGAGTGCTCTGGAAGAAATTACAGAAAGTAAATAATTTCAATTTTATAAAGATTTTTAATTCTCAATGAGAATATAAGTTTAATAGGAAATGACATGGGGAAATGGGCAGAATCATTTTTTGAGGGTGTTGATACCTTTTTTTCCTGGTTAAGTACCTCATTAAAACAAACAACAGAGTCTTATTGTGATTTGGAGACAGCTGATAGCCCTACTGTTTTAGTCAATCACGATGGTAGCCTGCTGTCAATTTTAAAAATTGAAGGGATTACAGCGCTTGCCGGAGCTGAAGAATTTGAACGTTTGGTAGAAGGTTTAAGCAATGCATTTCAGGCTGCTATGGGTCGTCCAGGTCATGCCCTGCAAGTTTATTTTAGTCATGATAAACAAAACATACGAAAAGTTATTCAAGATATTTATGAACCGGCTGAGGCTACTGCCAAGCGATTAGAATTAAACCTGGATGATTTATTTACTGAACGGGTAAATTTTTTAGCCCAGTACTGTGCTGAAGAGCGTGTCTATTTTGCTTTATATACTCGCCCCTATAATCTGGCACAAGAACAGCTGAAAGCCGCGAACAAAGCAAAGTTGAAGATGCTTAAGGACATGAAAGCACCTCCATTTAAAAATACCCAGACAGTTTACGCCGCCATACCAGAGTTGCGGGATACTCATGAAGCTTATGTTCGCGCAATTATCAATGACTTGGATTCGTTGAATATCTTTGCTCGACTAATGGAAGTGCATGATGCAGTTCACGCTATCCGTATGACCGCTGATCCTGATTTTACCGCTGATGACTGGAAGGCAACTTTACCTGGTGATACCATCATGCCCCGGGAGATTAATGGGTTCAATGGTGATCCTTCTGATTTATTATGGCCTTCTTTGGCAAAGCAAGTTATTCCTCGTGATGCTGAGAATCTTGATTTTAGAACAGTTAAAGTTGGGAATAAATTATACTCTTCTGTTTTTATCGATCTTTTTCCCAAAGACATTCGTCCCTTTATTAATTTGTTTGCACGTATTTTGCCTGCGCATATTCCCTGGCGAATTGCGTTTCTAATAGAAAGTGAAGGTTTAAATACACTTAAACTTAAGGGGTTACTTGCGGCAATTTTGAGTTTTTCTTCCGCCCAAAATCGTTTAATTAGCGACTCTGTCAATTTATTAAAATACCTTCAACTGAACACAGATGACACAATTGTTCGTTTGCGTGTAGTGGCCACCACTTGGGCGCCGGAAGATCAACTACCGCTGTTAAGACGACGTAGCTCTGAATTAGTTAAAGCAATTCAGGGATGGGGGTCAACCGATGTCTCAGAAATTTGCGGTGATCCTTTTGCAGGTTTTGTATCCAGTATGTTGGCAACCACCTTAAACAGTGCGGCAGTTCCTTCGGTTGCACCGCTATCTCATGTAATCACAATGTTGCCTATTACCAGACCTGCTTCTCCATGGGAAACGGGGGCATTGTTGTTTCGTACGCCTGATGGCAAACCTTGGCCATTTCAGCCTGGTTCTACTCAACAAACCACTTGGATTGATTTAGTTTATGCTCGACCAGGTTCGGGTAAATCGGTATTGTCGAATGCATTAAATTTGGCACTTTGTTTGTCTGGAGGATTAACTCGCTTACCTCGTATTGCTATTATTGATATTGGTCCATCAAGTAGTGGATTAATTTCATTATTGAAAGAGGCGCTTCCTGCTTCTAAACGTCACCTTGTTGCTTATCATCGCCTGCGAATGACTCCTGAGTATTCCATTAATCCTTTTGATACTCAGTTGGGCTGTCGTTATCCCACGGCCTTGGAGCGTTCTTTTTTAGTTAATTTTTTAACCTTGTTAACAACACCACTGGGCGCTACGAGACCTTACGATGGTATGGCCGACTTGGCTGGTATGATTGTTGATGAACTCTACAAGAGCCTTGCCGATGAATTCAATCCCACCCCCTATGCACAAGGTGTCGAAGAGTTTATTGACAGTATTCTTGAAGAAATTGGCTTTGTAAAAGATTCAAAATCGACCTGGTGGGAGGTCACCGATGCGCTTTATTCGGCGGGTTTTGTACATGAAGCAATGCTAGCACAGCGTTACGCAATGCCTTTGTTGGCCGATGCTGCTTCCATTTGTCGCACGCCCTCTATTGAGGATTTATATGAAAAAGTCACAGCACCTACAGGAGAGTCTCTTATCAATGCTTTTTCCCGCATGATTTCTGGTGCAGTACGTGAATACCCTATTTTGTCCCGGGTCACCAGTTTTGACATTGGTGATGCCCGTGTTGTGTCTCTTGATCTTGATGAAGTGGCCAAAAGCGGGGGTGATGCAGCGGATAGACAAACTGCTGTAATGTATATGCTTGCCCGCTATGTGTTGGCACGACATTACTATTTAACGGAAGAAAGTTTGAATAATATTCCCGAACAATATCAGGAGTATCACAAGCAGAGAGTTTTAGAGATTCGAGAAGATCCAAAGCGCATCGTGTATGATGAATTCCACCGCACTTCCAAATCAGCTGCTGTTCGTGATCAGGTGATTATTGATATGCGAGAAGGCCGTAAGTGGAAAGTACAAATTGCATTGCTGTCTCAATCGGTCGAAGACTTTGATCCGATTATGATTGACTTTAGTACAGCAATTTATGTAATGGATGCGGGGCCTTCTCAGGCTATAGAAAAAACCAGTCAGATCTTTGGCTTATCAAATACAGCAAAAACTGCCTTGCGTACGCGTGTGCATGGACCTCGTCAGGGTGGGGCAACCTTTTTGGTTCAATATGCCACCAAAAGTGGTGTTAACGTGCAATTGTTAACACTGACTTTAGGCCCTGTTGAATTGTGGGCATTTAGTACGACGGCCGAAGATGCCAGTGTTCGAAATCAACTTTATCGTCATTTGGGTCCGGCAGAAGCAAGACGTTTATTAGCGGCGTTATTTCCTAATGGTTCTGTGGCCAGGGAAATTGAAGTGCGTTTGGCTTCAATGAGAGAAGAAACAGGCCTTATTGAAGAGGATGCCAAGGCCAGTGTTATCGAGCAATTAGTCCGTGACATTCTTGATGCTTATGCCAAAGATCCGAACGTAAAAATGTTACCAAAAACTCATTAGGGTAATGTAATCAGCGCCCCTGGAGATTAACTCTGCTTTACATCCCTGCAACTTGTGCCAGTGCGTTGCAGATTTTTCCCCATTGTGAGTTAACTGTGCTTTGTGTCTGAGCGATCCTCACAAATTTTATACATCCCTACGTACCGCGCTTTATACTTCAATCAGCCAAGTTTTCTGGTCATTTAAAAGGAAAGTATAAAAGATTAGCATGGAACCGCTCGTGCTGAGGAGATGCGCTAGCATCGTCTCGAAGCTTGCATCAGGAGCAAGTCATGATGGAGAGAGCATGTTTTGAGTTTATATTTTTCAGTGCCAACCCTTATTATTTCTTTCAAATTTAATGAAATTTTATGCAAATTGTCTCATAATAAGACAGATGTACACATAAAATTCAAATTGCGCTATTGCATGATTAGGTTGTTAATATTTACTTCAGCTAAAGAACTTATAATGGATATAAATCGTGATGTGGGGAAACTCAAATGAGCGGATCAATATTTGCAGAAATGACAAAACTGAAAGCTAAACTTAAAGAGATAAATAATGGTCAAGAAATTAATCCTAACCCTAAAAATTTCTCTGGGCTAAGTTTGTCCGAAAAAACGTTTGTCCATCCTTCTCTTTTACCCCCTGCGCTTACTGAGGAAGTTTCAGGAGAATCTGTTGCTACGCCAGAAGAGATGGAAGACTATTCTAAAAGAGCTATGGAAGCGGTATGGTACATCGCTTCTTTTGATGAAGATTCTATAAAAAATTATGCCTCCATTTTTTTTAATAGAGATAATATTTGGGCAGCCTTTAATTTCCTTGATAATGACAATGTGCCAAAAATTGTCGATGAACGAACCTATCAAGTTGGAAAAGCCCTTCTTGAATTTTTAAATAAAGTGACCAGTGACGAAATCATCAACAATCTTCGAGAAGAAATTTCAATACCTCCTTTTGGCCCCCAAATAATAATACGTCAGCAAGCTCTAGCTTTTATGAACCCTAAAAAAGAGGCTTTGCGTAAAAAATTGGCTATTTATGAAGCCCATACTCCAAATAAAATTGCTGAAAAAGAGGCGTTACTCGCAATAAGAGAGACTAGACTAAAGCGATATAATGAAATCACCTCTACTTTTGGGAGTGTCCTGGAGGAAGTAACTTATTTGTCCAGTCAAATAGGAGCAAGTTTAGAAGAGGCTGGTATTGAGCCTGAGAAATTAAAAAAACTCCAGAAAGAGATTCAACAACAATTAGAAAAGCTCACAAAGGCTTATGAAAAATTTGATGAAGACATTGAACAATGGGATAACGAAAATCATGGCGAGTTCGATATTAATGGAGTTTCTGGCCGCTTACCTCAGTCAATAGAATTATCGAACTTTCTATATTTTAAATATAATTATAATTCAAAAGAAGCCGCCGTTTCTGCTGAGCGTGTTTTAGATGAATGGAAAAGACTGTTTAATTCTTCTAGCAGCCTGTTTCATTATGAGATTTTAGGTAAATTAGAAAACAGTTACGAACGAAAAGAGAATCTTCTTATTCTTAAGGAAGGGAAAATTGCTAGTTTAAAGATTTTACAGGAAGAAGTTGCGCAGCAGTTGCAAATCGCTGAAGACATCGCGCCTTTGGTGAAGGAACTTAGCGAGCGTGTTAATGAGGCCCTTTATGGCAAGGCACCTGATGTGTCTCAACCAAAAAATTCACAAGACTGTGCTAAAGAAATTGTCCAATTGCAAACTTATTTGGCAACATTTCAGCAAAAAACTGCACTTACTTACGATAGCTTTGCCACCTATCCTTTTCCAGAAGAAAAGAATGACCCCCTCTATGAAAAAGCTTATAAAAAGGCAATAGAAGAAGCGAAAGGTCAATTATTAGAAGGAAAAGAAGAAAAAATAAAAGAAATAAAAGACATGATTGCAGTTTTACAAAAGCAGCAACGAGAATTTGAGCATGAGGAGGCCAAGCAGTCTGCAGAAAAGAGAAACGAACTTCTGTCTGAACTTATACAACGAGTAGACTCCCTGCGTGAGCAAAAATATAGTATTCAAGTGCAAGAGACTGATGCTCATCGTGATGCTGAAGAATTTTTTACTAGGCAATATCAACCTGCTGTTGAAACAATTCATAAGAAGACTCAGGCGCTGCTGGTAGGGCTTACGGCAGATGATAATGAGCGACAAAGCATGGTTAGAGAAGATTACCCTCTCATGTTAAAACAGGAAGAGGCAAAGCGCAGAGAATTTCTGCAAATCGCGCAAGAAGCGTTGCAATCTTATGAAAAGCTGCTTCAAGAATCTACCGGCATTTACATTCCAACAGACAAGATTCCTAGAGAGGAATTAAAAAAATATCTGGAAGTAACTAAGGCGACACGGATAGAGGGCATCATAGATGAGATCTATGATGAACAGGAAAAAGCGAAGGCTAGTGTTGTAACTAATATTACTAATTACTGGAATCACTATACTTCTTGGATGGGACCTAGCAATTTCGATATGGATTTTAATTTACTACAGGATGCGATTGCTGACAAACTTAAACAAATTTCAGCGGAATTATCCGTTGAAGTTACTGCTGAACCGGGGGAGCCCTCTCAATCCTCAAATTTAGCTGGAAATAATTTATATACTCTGCAACGGAAAAGTAATGAAAGTACGCGCTTGGTTAATATTAACCAATTAAAAGTAGAGGAAGCAGAGTGGGACAAGAAGAAAAAAAACGTTGAACAAAAAGCAGCAGAAGCGACTCTTCACCGTCAATTAGCAATTGCTCAATATAATCAGGCTGTGCTCGAAGCAGCTATATTCAGGCTTGATAGCAGATTATTTGAAATTAAGGAAAAGGCTAATACCACCTTGGCTGATATTACTTTAGCAATGACTCAAAAGACTGGTGATGAGGCATTGGAGTATTTTACTGAGATAAAAGGAAGCCTTGATGAGCTTGATGTTGAGAGCCTGCTTACCGTTTCCAGTATTGAAGAGGGTAACGGTAGGGCTTTAAAACTATCAATTAAAGAACAGTTAAAAGACCTTGAAAAACTTTGGGGTACAGAGATAAACGAATTATCAGGTCAGATTGAAAGCTTACCCAAGGCTATACAAACCTTAAAGGAGGAAGCGGCAGCCCATTTCGTTACTCTCCAACAACAAACAGTTAAATTAGAACCTACAGAACAAAGACTAACTGAAGCTGTCAAGACAAAAAAAGGAATTATTTTCTCACTAAAAGAAATGGCAATTCAGCAATCAGAAATTGCTAAGCTGCTTGATAGAAGCAAAGAAATGCAATTAGCTAATAACGAAGCTAAGATAGGGCTAATTGCGGACATTAGCAACAGCGAAGCCAGCCGACAAAAACTACTAGAAGAGTTGGGTCTTCAGGAGAATGCTGCGATTAAAGAAAAATTGGCAGTGACGAAAGAAATGATTAAAGAGTTGGATAAGGCTAAAGTTGATTTACAGCTTGACCTTTTAAACAAGATCACTGCCAAATTTGCTGAATTCACAACAAAAAATTTTACAGCAATGAACCTTCCTGAAGAGCATTTCTTTGAACAAGAATTGGAAAATTTCAAGAAAGAGATTAAAAATGCACTGGATGTTTGTAATAACAGTGATAATGCTCAGGTCAAAGAAAAGTTTTCTGCAGTCGAAAAAATTAAAGAAGCCATTCCTGTGGTTATTCCTACGTTTGAAAAAATAGAAGAATTCTCTGAAAAATATGCTGAGTTAATTAAAAAAGCAGAAAATATTCCTCCAAAACGCTTAAGACCTGGACTTGAATTAATTAAAGCGGCTGATAAGTTAGAGGCTGAGTCAATGCCTGCCCTTGAGAAAGCTAAAGCGTTGTCTTTATCACCAGAAAAAGTGGCAGCCATTTTAAAAGCACAACAAACACTACGTGATTTAAAAGAAGAATACACCAAACGCTATACGGAAAATCCTTCACTGTTAATTCAAGAAGTCTATGACGAATATCATGCCTTGAATGTGCTAAGGAAAGAATCAGAAAAATCAGAGTTTCAATTTTATGAAAAAAGCAAAAAAGGACTTTATGATCAAATCATCGCTTTGAAGAATAGTGAACTTCTTGCTGTATTTAATTCGCGTAATCATGGGGAAAGTGAACAATTAAATTCTATTTACAATTATCAAGCTGAACTTAAAGCGTTTACCTTTCAGCAGGCACCACAATCGCATGCTGCAGCTTTATTTTTTAATAAACCTACGGTGAGACTAATAGAGGATCAACAAGAGGCAGCAGAAAAATTCTCCAATGCCAGAGCGTATTTGGAAACGAAGTATTTTGGAGACAATACCAGTGAGTCGAAGTTGGGAGGGGCTTTCGGTACCTATTTGCAGCAAAGAGCTGAACAGTTCTGGTTTAGAGATCTAATGAGTTCTTTTCTTGCCTTCGGCTTAAGTTGTTTTGGTTGGAAAACGGAAGTGAAGCTAAGAGAAGATTATTTACTTAAATTAAAAGATGCTTTTCAAAAATACAAAGAAGATCCCGAAAATTATCACGATTTGCTAAAAATTGTTGGCGAAGGACAACAATTTAAACCAAGAAGCGAGTCCGGTGAAAAAGGGTATGAAAAAACGCTACAATCTTACCTGGCGGACTTTAAGAGAGAGGTACGGATAATTCACGATCAAAACGTTGAGGACAAACCAGTTGAGAGCTCTCAATTAGGCCAGGTAAAGCTGTAGGAAAATTGTTACTATACTGTTTAAATACCGCAGTGGAGAGTAACCCATGGTTGGGAAGGATGATCAAAGGCCTGATCCCGATGCTTTACTGGCTCAAGTTCAAAGTCAGGAGAAACAAGCTTCTCAGGGAAAATTAAGAATTTATTTCGGAGCTTCAGCGGGAGTGGGAAAAACCTATGCCATGCTTGTTGAGGCCAGGAAGCTAAAAAAAGAAGGCTGCGAGGTGGTTGTTGGTCTTGTAGAAACACATGGACGTCAGGAAACGCAAGCCTTATTATCCGGTTTACCTGTCCTGCCACGTAAGACTATTGTTTATCGTGGCAGGACTCTCTATGAGTTTGACATTGATGCAGCGCTTGCCAGACACCCGCAATTAATTCTTGTTGATGAGCTTGCCCATTCTAACCTGCCAGGTATGCGCCACCCCAAGCGCTGGCAAGATATAGAAGAATTACTCGAAGCGGGTATTGATGTATTTACCACTCTCAATGTGCAACATTTGGAAAGTTTAAATGATACCATCGGGGGTATTACTAATGTGCACATTGCTGAGACTGTTCCCGATACTATCTTTAATAAAGCTGACGAAGTGGTCATGGTGGATATCACGGCTGATGATTTACTGCTGCGCTTAAAAGCAGGCAAAGTTTATCAGGGTCCGCAAGGTGAACTGGCTGCCAAAAATTTTTTTCGCAAAGGAAATTTAATTGCTCTTCGCGAACTTGCATTGAGACGAATCGCAGAGCGTCTTGAAGAAGATGTGCAGGCTTACCGTGTTGAACAATCGATTGATAAGGTTTGGAAGACTGATACAGCCTTATTAGCATGTATCTGTGAACGGCCTGGTGCTGAATATGTGGTACGTAGTACTGCAAGATTAGCAAACCAGTTAAATGCCGAATGGCATGCCATTTATGTGGAGACACCGGAAATGATGCGCCGGCCATTCTCAAAGAAGCAATACGCCTTAAATGCACTAAAGATGGCTGAGGAATTGGGCGCTACGACATCCATATTAACGGGTGAAGATGTCGCGTTGGCCATTATTCATTATGCTCGCAATCAGAATTTTTCAAAAATTGTGTTAGGAAGAAGACGACGATCTATCCGTTTTTGGCACAGCTCCTTACTGTCACGTCTTTCAGCTTACGCCCCTGATTTTGATATTTTAGTCATTGGCAATTTGGAAAAAAAAGATAGAGAGATTCGCGAAAAAGATATTGAATTGCCTCTAAAAGAAAAAAAAGGATATGCGCGTTATTTGATAGCAGTAGGAGCCAGTTTTTTTACTATTCTAATCACCAAAATTTTAGAGTTTCATCTCAATCTGATTAATATAGGATTGCTGTTTTTATTAACCGCCTTACTAGTTGCTATTCGTTTTGGACGCGGACCTGCACTTGTTGCTGCTTTAACTGCCATTGGCGCCTTGAATTTCTTTTTTATAGAGCCGCGATTTTCCTTTTTGATAGTGGATTGGCAGCATGGTCTCATGTTGGGTTTAATATTACTCATTGCTTTGATTACGGGACATTTAACTGCGAATTTACGTTATCAACTATTCATGAAAGGACAGCGAGAGTCGCGAACCCATGTACTATATAAATTTGCCTATGAATTGGCGGGTGCCTTGTTAGTTGAGTCTATTTTGGAAACTACTAGGATGTATGTTCAACATGCATTTAGCGCACGTGCCTGGCTACTTTTGCCAGACGAGAATGGTCACTTGCAACCGCCGTTGAAAACAGAACCTGTTACTGAAGCGATGCAAGGTTTGGATATGGGGATTGCGCAGTGGGCATTTGATCATAAAGAATCAGCAGGTTTGGGGACAGACACGTTGCCTGGGAACAACTTTTTCTATTTGCCTCTGATAGCTCCTATGCGAACACGAGGTTTACTCGTTATTAAACCCAAAACTTCAGAGTGGTTAAAAAAACCTGAAGAGCGCCAACAACTGGATACTTTTGCAGCTCTGGCGGCAATCGCTCTGGAGCGAGTCCATTTTATTCAAGTAGCCCAGGATGCGCTTGTTCAGATGGAATCTGAACGGATGCGAAATTCGTTGCTGGCGAGTTTGTCTTATGATTTACAAACGCCTCTGGCTTCTATGATCCATTTATCAGAATTACTGATTAGAAAGGACTCCATGCTAACTCCTTTGCAACAAGAATTGCTACATGCATTAAAAAAAGAAATAGTGCACATGGAGTTATTAATTAAAAATTTAATGGAAATGGCGCGCATCAAGAGTGGGGAATTAAAGCTAAATTTGCAGTGGTATCGTTTTGAAGAGATCCTAACGAATGTTAGCCGTGCTTTGCATAGTAAAATAACAACTCATCCTGTAGAAACATTCTCCCAAAACAATCTTCCTTTGGTTTTTGTGGATAAGCTTTTGATAGAGCGTGTGCTTATCACCCTACTGCAGAATGTCTGTAAGTATACGCCAAAAGGAACAGCGATAGTTTTAACCGTGACTACAGAAGGTAATAATTTACAAATTGCTGTGTATAATAAGGATTCTCTTTTTTCTACTGGTCAGGCCAAAGTAATTTGGGAAAAATTAAAACAAAATTTCCGTATTGATCTTGAAATTGCCATTTGTGGAACAATCATAGAGGCGCATGGCGGCAGTATGCAATTAGGGCATTCATCTACAGGAGGAACTTCCTTTGTTTGTTCTATTCCCCTGAAGCCTGCACTTAAATTAGTGCCTAGTGATAAATCAAGTTCTTGATTAATCTTTACACAAGGACTGGAGGTTTGTTATCATGTGCTTATGAAAGCAACCACTCGCTTATTTCATTATATTATTCTTGTAAGTCTGGTTTTATTTTCAATAAAGCCATTACTTCACTATGCGCCTTCTGTAGATTCTCCAGCTACAATACAATACAACGCCGTTAATAAATGCTCAGGAGGAGGCAGCACATCAATAACATCCTGTCCACTGTCAGCAACCTATACTCTTGCTGAATGGGGAATAGAAACTGATTTATATTTTTTTGTATTCGCTGGTTTGCTTTTTTATAGGTATAGACAGTTTAGTTCAGTCCCACCTTATTTCAGATTATTCAAACCTCCCATTTTTAACTGCTAGCATGATGAATGATTAATGAAAGCATATAAGTCCTTCTCTTATAGGCTTATCGGAAGTATGCCGACATTCTGTGCTACTTAAATCATCGTTGTTCTAGCGAAAAGTCACTTAATCTCATCAATTGAATTATTTAACAATTCATTAAAAAAGGATTAACTATGAACAATCTGAAATCTTATATAAGCATTTTGATGCTTATGCTTATTTCGCAGGCTGTCTGGTCTTTTACCCCAGCATTCGAAAGTGCGAACCCATTAACAGTAATGCATTTTATTCAAGCGCATAGTGCTTGGGTCTATTTAAGTGTATTTTTCGGCCTCGGTATCTTATTAGCCTTTACGCCCTGTGTGTTACCCATGGTACCCATTTTATCGGGAATTATTGTGGGACAAAAAGCGTTATCAACTGCAAAAGCTATAAAACTTTCCTTCAGCTATGTTTTAGGTATGGCTATAACCTATGCAGTTGCGGGCATACTGGCTGGCTACATGGGCAGTACCTTACAAACCTGGATGCAAAGACCGATGGTGATTATCACCTTTAGTGCAATTTTTGTATTGATGGCTTTATCCATGTTCGGTCTATTTGAACTGCGTATGCCGCAAAAAATGAATGCGCGTTTAGCCTCATTAGGTCAAAAGAATAATCGTGCCACTGTGGCATCGGTAGTTTGCATGGGAATAATCTCCACCTTGGTTGTTTCTCCTTGTGTAACTGCACCTTTAATAGGGGTATTGACTTATATTGGTCAGAGCGGAGAGGCCTGGATGGGAGGAGTCATTCTTTTTGTTATGGCTTTAGGAATGGGTATCCCTTTAATGGTGGTAGGAGCAGGTCAGGGTGCTTTATTACCGAAAACAGGCCCATGGATGCTAAAAATTAAGCAACTATTTGGCGTTATAATGTTGGCTATGGCAATTTGGATGTTAGGGCGGCTATTGCCTGAGACCTGGGTGAAATTACTTTGGGCTACTTTACTGATGATTACCAGTATCAGCTTAGGAAGTTTACGCACCCAAGTTACTAAATTGGGAAAACTGTTTCAAGGATTGGGAATAGTGATTCTGCTAACAGGTGGCATTATCGCTTATTCAACCATCACAGCCATTTCTGCCCCCCAGGGAGCGAGAGCCATCCATCCGATAAAAGCACCGTTTATTCACGTTAATAATTTGGCAGCACTCCAAAAGCATTTAGCTGAAGCTCAACAGGCGCATAGGGCAGTATTTCTCGAGTTCTATGCATCCTGGTGTAGTGATTGTCAGGAGATGGATTCGAGGGTTTTTAATCAGCCAGAGGTAGCCAAGGCAATGACAGGCTTGATTAATCTTAAGGTGGATATCAGTGATACTGACAATTTTGAAGTGAAGAAAATTAAAAAAGCGTTTGCTATTTATGGCACTCCGACAATGCTGTTTTTCGATACGTATGGTAAATCCTTAGCTGAGCTCAATGCAGTGGGTTTTATTGATAAGCAAGCATTAGTTACGTTGTTGGAACAAGTGCATAAAGCCACGTGAGTTCGCTACAGGGTTTTTGAAGAACCTTTGATTTCGCTGTGCTCCCTTAAGCCTACTTGGAGATAGGCTTAAGGGAGCACAGCGCAGTTAAGACATTTCAGGTTACTTCTTTGTTCAAGAAAAATCCGGTCAAAATTCCAGGGCTGAAAGGATTAATTTGATTTTGGGTTTTCAACAAGTACCTGCCAGAGTTGCCATTCACTTCAAATAAAATTTGTAAACTTGCACTGTCTTCACTATCCACTAACACATTAACTTTCTGCAGCATTTTAAAGAAGGCCCATGGCCCGACTTCTTCTAGCTCATAGTGATTGCCTTCGATAGAATCCAGGCTTAATTTAGCATCATTTTGTGGCCAGTTGAATTGGGTAAAGGAGTCACTGTTCTGATTGTCAGTGAGAGTAGTTTTGCCGATGGTTAATTGAAGGTTGGCTACGACAGGATCCAGATTAATTTTTTGTAAACTAAATGCAATTTTACTAATGTCATTATCCGGTAAAAAGAACATGTTGGTAATTACATTGGCACGGATGAGCTCATTCGTAATATCGCTTGAAATAGGCATGACATAACCATTAACTTCTTTAGGTTGCCATTGAGGAGAGGAGGTATCCAGGAATGGCTTTAAGTAATTACTGACAAAGTTATTTAAGGTGCCATGTGGTGAGAAGAAGTGATTAAAATCAATCAGCGATACTTCCTCTGTTCGCGACGGATCCAGTGGATAGCGATTTGCAATGGTGAGCTGATACTCACTATAAACTTGCTGCTCCCATAAGCGATTCAGATAGGTTTTACTTTCGCTGATAAAAATAAACCAGGTATCGTCAGCGATCTGTTTTGTCCATGTAGCAATAGGTTCTGGTAATTGTCTTGTTTTATTATATAAATTACTTAATGGATCAGCAGAAGTACTACCTTGAAAACGATTTTTGGTTAATTCAAAGGTGGTCCGTCCCTGATCATTAACCAGAGACAAAGTAGTCAGAAATTTTTCCAATTCATTAATGCTTAGCGTTAAATCATTAATTGTGGAATCACTCATTAAATTTAAGTTTGTAAATTCATTGGCAATCTTTTGATTAAACAATACAGCATTCTCATTGGCATCTGGTGCAGTTTGTTGCTGAATCAGTTTAATTAATTTAGCCAAAGCATTGTTTTGATACAGCGTCTGCGTGAGCTGTCTTGCTTGCTGGTAATCCTGGTAATGCAAGGGTCTCGTACGACGAATAAAATTTTGCCACCAGGTGACGTATTCAAAGCAATAAGCCTGTTCAAGCTGAGCAGGCAGGTTAGCCAAATCCTGACGAGCCAGTACCCAGTTTTCGCGTTGTAGTTGTGCAGAAATTTTAGGTAAGGCCGCTATAATTTCCAGAAATCCAGTTTTCGTATAAAAATAAGGTAATGTTTTACTTGCCAGATCAAATCCCTCGACAGCAATAGGGTAGCTGGCGGTAGGGAAACTATTTTTTGCCAGGGTATAGTACAAATAAGTAGCAGGTAAGGCGTTAAGATAATTACGCACATCGCTAACTAACTGTTTATTAATAGCAACTGGCTGTATCGGCCGTCTTAGAGCATGTTGTAATAAAGTTAGCTTTTTATGCAATCCACTTTGCTGATGAGTGGTTTTCCAATAATCACTAAACCATTTAGTTATCTCTGCTTCTACAGAATGCTCTGGTTCTCCCAACATCAAATATATTTTGAGTGCCTGATAACGTGCCGTTTGTGTTTGTGCAGGATCCAGCATAATACGTTCAATACCTGCCAAAAGCTCGGGGAGAAAATCATCATGCAGACGATGTTTGGTATTCCTGTGAAGTTGATTTTTTAGTTGCTCAATCGCCGAAACAGACAATAGGTTACTTGGTATCTGCTGTAACTTGGCCGCTGCCAATGATAAATGGTAGAGAGCCGATGTTTTATCATTAGCTTGTCCTAAAAAAGTCTCATAAGTAATAAGTTCCTTGCTGGCTTCATCCAGGAGGCGAGATGTTTTGAAATGTTGTTGCACTACCCAGATTAATGACAAACTGACAATACTTGTGGCAAGACCGATTAGGCATTTCTGTGTGGTATTTAATTGAGCCGTATAGCGCTTTGTTTGTTCCTGGAATGCCCTTATCGCTCCCTCGATAAAATAAGCACGGTAATTGTTTGATTGCGGATACTTATCCTGGATAGTCAATGCATATTCATGCTGAATTTTTTTATTTAATTTATCAATGCTTAAACCCCCTTGTTCTGCACTGGTAAAATAAATAGCTTGTAGGCGAAGAAGTTGCAGTGGTAAATTTTGTATCAAGGATTGCACCGGTATTCGCAAGCTGGCCAATTGTAATGGAAATTCGCGAATCAAGGTTCTCTTTACGCTTGAACGAGCAGGATGTAACTTGTTAATGATTTGATGACCCAGCACTTCAATCATTTGCTCAAATTGATGGCGATAATGATCAAGTAAACCTTTTCGATGGTTGACATAACTTAATGAGAAGCCAAGGGGTTTAATCAGATCATTAACATGATCAGTTTGAAAAAAATCACAAAATCCTGCCAAAGCATCAAGTTTGGTTAGAATAATTGATGCATCAACAGTATACCCCAACCCATGAGCAAATCGTTCCAACAGTTGTGTGTGGGTTTTACAATGTTCTAAAAGTTGTACGGGTTCAGTAAGTAACAACTCATTGCTGTCTATGCATAAAACAATTCCCGTGACTTTAACGCTACTATGACAGCGATTTAACTGTTTCAAAGTATAGGCCAGCAAATTTTCACTTTGATTAAGCCATGATTCACCCAGTTCAAGAATCACCCCATGCTGATTGTAAAAGAAATTTGCACTATTCTCTGTTTCGACAGGATAATGCATTAAATTACTTTGGCGTAATAGAGTGGTTTTACCTTGGTTAATTTTCCCTGTGAGGATTAGAAAGGAAATGGCATTATTTTGCGGTTTTAGAAAACCGAGAATTTTTTTGAGTGCATTACAAAGTTCGGTTAACGATTTATCCATTAGTCATCCAGTTTAGCCGCCACGGTATGTCCAAACTGGACAAATTTAGCTTGGTTCTCAAGTAAAAAATGACTTATTAAATAGCCGCCAATCAAAACACCCAAGGCAAGAATAGTGCTAATTATCAGTGGCTTATAGTTCTTGGAAAAATTAACCACGTGTTTTTGCTCTTTAAACAAATGATGTGATTTATTAACACGATATTGTTTGATTAACTGATATAATTCTTCAATTAAATCATCTAGGACCTGCCTTCCATCTGTACGGCCGTGTTGTTCACCTTCAAAACCGGTAATTAAACAGTAGTAAGCCAATTCAATCAGATCCAGATATTGATTAGGTCTTTCCTTGATGTATTTGACAATATCAAAAAAGCGTTGCTGTGGCCCTACATCATCATGAGAAGAAGGCGTGAATGCTTTAAATTCGGCTATTTTTCCATACAGGCGCAAATAATTTTTGCCTAATAATTCATCAATTGTAGCACATAACAAATAGTGAGCGATGGCATCAAATTCTTCCGTATAGGTTTTGCCACTTAAGCGACTATGAAAAGCCCGCAATTCATGATCAATATTTTCACGAATACTATTAATAGGAGGAAGTGTGGGCGTTACATACAAACGTTCGAGAAGTGAAAGCAGAGGACCTGCTGCAGCAACTAGCGGATTGGTGGTAAAAGGCGCAATAAACAATTTAGAGCGATAATAGCCTTGAGGCATTTTTTGGGCGCCAGGTAATGACAGTCGGTTCACAATAGAGGCCGAAAAGCGTTCGGCTGTCATGGCTTCACTCCGAAAAAGGTAATGTACGTTCACTATCACTCAATACTCTGACAAAATCGCTGCAAAATATAAAACTGTTGATGTGATTGTCGAGTTAAGATAATACGTTATCTAAACTTGCTTGACAATTGGTTTCATACAGCTATACAACAATCAATCACCTTTAAATTTCATTTAGTAGCTGGCCAAAATGGCGCTTAATCCATTCTTGACCAATCCATTCAAAGGCATCATTAAGAAAGTCAGCTAGTTCTTCTGGACTGAGTTCATGTTCAGATCCAACAGGTTCAATATTATGGTGAAAATAGTGACCAAAATAATGTTCGCAGAATGCTACATAATCCTCTGTATGCAATATAAATGCATGCCAAATTTTATCCAAGGTCAACAACGGCCCAAATAAATAGGTCGATTTGTTATACGTTTTTCGATAAGCATTTAACCATAGCCAGGCCAGAAGATCAGAAAGCAACTGCTGGCCTTCTTCATGGGAAAATGCGGTATAGTAATGGCAAAAATAACGAACTACTTGCTCATTTTCATAAGCAAGCAGGTCTTGAAGAGGAGGTAATTTCACCGACAACAAGTTTTTTGTAAAGCTTGTTGGGTTAGCTGACGAACGAGACGACAAATTATTTCTTCTTTGGACATAGAGGTCTCCATGGTAAGAATACAGTGTATTTGAACACCCTATTAGGTGGAAATCAATCAAAATTAGCCCAGACAGAGTAAATGCTTACTATGTTGAGCATCACAAACGAACCTACATACCTACTTCGTTATTAAGCCCATATCCTGAATTTCAGGATAATGGGGCTAATAAGTTAGTCGCTATAAAGAGGAGCGGAGAGTATTGTTTTGATTTCTTATTTCTTCCTCAGTTAGTTCGATATATCGATCGAGTATGCTGGCGGATGTGGTTCTACCCCAAGCTCCTTTAAAAATTGAATTGTTTCGATGTTCGCAAAATAAAGGCAACGTTCTGGCTTTTTTTAGAGCAGTGAGTTGCGTTTGAATATCGGGAAGTTCAGTGACTTCAACTCTTAAAGTGTTCAAAGCACGTTTCCTGAATTCTGCTAAGGTATTTCGCCAGGAGGTTGTGTTTTTTATACCAAAGAAACTATCAAAGCGAGGATTTCGGTGCTCATTCAATGCGGTAATTTCTTTAATGGCATTGTAGAGAGAGGAGAACTCATCGATAGAGAGTTGTCTGGCTTTAACTTCATCCAGCAGAATTTTTTGCTTTTCTGTTTTTGATTTTCCTTTCTCAATGGCGGCAATAATGTCAGAAAGTTGGTTCGAGGCTGGTTTTTTCTTACCCATCTCCACATTATCACTCAACGCTGTATCAGTAGAATGGTTTACAGGGGGCATTAGAGAATTAGCCGGAGGCATTATAGTGGGCTCTGGAGCTGTCTCATTAGTTGGTTTAAGAATATTGGTTACCAATCCAGCTTCAGTTACCTTAAAGGGAAGATCAAACATTGCAACAACTTCGGTGAGTTTAAGCCGCTGTTGAGTCTCATCTTGTAACAATTTAGAATCACCAAGCTTAGCTAAAAATTCTTTAGCCAAACCTTTCTCTTGCAGGGTGAAAAGCAGGGAAGCAAAATTATTTTTTTCTTCAGCACTAGCCTTTTGATATAACAGGAACACTCGCTGAAGAATTAAAGTTAACTCATTGACATCAATCACTCCGTAGGATGCAGAGCTCTCTTGTAATTTACTCGCCTGAAGCGCATATAAGTCGTGATAAAGTGTTAACATGGGGATTAGACGAGCGACGATGACTTGCTCATCAGTTGGCTCAACGGGTGCAAATTCAGCGCCCGTCGTTGCAGTCAATAATAATTTTGGACCGTACATGACCATAACAGCAGGTTTATCAGTTTCATAGGTATTTCTGTTAAGAAATTCAATTAACTCGTCCTGTATTGACTTTGGTAGTTTATTAACTGCTGCCTCAATGCTTCTAACAAACAATCGAGTATGTGCATCGTAAATCCCATGCTCAGAGATAGTTTGTTGCTTGGTTTGAACATTAATTGCTGTCTTAAATAAATGGCAACGCAGCATTTGTGCAAGACGTGTTTTAGCAAGAAGTGCAGGCTCTTGAGCGTTTTCCTGAACAGCAATTTCTGGAATAGCCTGCGCTAATTTTTGACGATAACGATGATAGGCTTCACTACTGGCTTTTTCACCCAGTCCTTCTTCTGCTACCTCCAATAAGGTTTCATAAAGCAGATTAATCTTGATGTGGATCTCTGGACTGAAGCCTCCAGTGATACTGGCGTATGAATCTAGAGGTGCTGCACCAAAAATATCATAACAGTGATGGGCAAAGATGAGTTTTGCTTTTTCAGGGTCTTGTTGATAGGCTTTAAAAAATAAATCCAGGCCTTTTTTAACGCCGATAAAAGGGATTTCTCCTTGAACAATTTGTGCGATATTGGTTTCATTACATAGAGAAATTAATTCATCACAAACTGCAAACGTTTCTCTATCTTTTATTTCAGTGGTGGGACCACCCCAAATAAGGAATTCGGTTCGCGAACAGCTTTTTAGCTTTGATCCTGCTATTGCATACACTTCAAGTGCTGCATCGTGATCAACATGTTCTTTTGCCTGGTTGAATTCTTCGTCATCAACCTCTTGTACTTCTCCATTAGATTCTAATTGATAGCATTTATTGTCAATAATGACATAATAAATTCCCTGCTTATTCATCCTGACCGCATTCTTAATCACATCGCCTTTGCCTGCATCATGAATAGCAAGGTGCAACAGAAAGGCTTCCTTGTAGGAAGGTTTTTGGGCACTTAAACTGAGTAAGGCTTTATATTGTTCAGTCATTCCAAAAATACCGCGAGGGAATGGAATAGTCAGATGACCACTAAGCGCTGAAATCGCATATAACATACTGTTTCCGGTGCGCTTAAACTCAACCCCCAGTATGTCTTTTTCTTTGAGCAATTCCCTTACTCTATCTGTATATAAAAACATTTTTCTGCAATCATTTAATAGTGCAGTGGTTAATGGAGAAAATTTTTTCTCAGGAGAAACCTGCTGTAGGGCTTTTTGCAAACTTGCTACTGTTGATTCGGTTAACGCAAATTTCATTTTTTGTATGAATTCAGCTAAATCTTTAATCCATTTTAGTAAGTCATCATTTAACATCGACTTATCGTCTAAATATTCACCCCAGGTGATTAGTGCACCTATAAAATCATGCAGGCCCTTTGCTTGCTGGGTAGTGAATCTGGCGATGGAGCATTCAGCATTTTCTTGACCTAAAAGATATTGGGTATCCTCGCTTAAAAGCTCATCCTGCATGATCAGGGCTAACTGGCTTTGTAATTCTTTAAGGCTTGCCAACGTCCAGAGGCTTTTAATTTCCTTTTCTAAAGCTTCTAATGGTTCAGGCTCACTGTTGGCTGTGTTCTTCAATTCAAAAAGCCGTGCTTTCAATTGCAAAATAGTTTTATAACTTGTTTGTAATGAGACTAGCGCTTTTTTCTTCTCAACCGGCAAGGCCTCTATCGCTAAAAAATGAAGCAGGGAAGTGAAGAAAATATTATCCAGCTCTTTACCGTAAGTAAAAAATTGCTGTTCTGTACCTAATTTAACATCCTTTTCTTGTGCCTCTACCGTAGCGTCAATTAATACCCCCGTGCTACCTACCATACGTAAACTAAGCTGTTGAGCCGGAGTGTTTTCCACGCTGGTAAAAAGCATCTCTTTTTTGAGTTTTGGTAGCCCAAGTTTTTCCCATTGTCCCAGTTCAAGTAAAACTGCCAAAGAACAAACCACATCATGAGGCCAAAATGCATGGTATTTAGAATGTTTTAAAAAGGCTACTATGCCGGACAACAACGATTCGGAATACTGTGCTGCATGAAGCGGGTAAGCACGAGCCATAATTTCTGAAAAGCTCGCTAGCCAGGTTTTCGAATTATATTGGGGTAATGTTCGAGTCGTTTCCGAAACCACATGCAAACCATTTAGTTTCATTATATTGATAATTGCTTGAGGTGCTTTATGCGGGTCAGTAATGCGAGCATTATAGGGGAAACGTGGATTTGCTATTTTTGACTCATATTCTGAATGAGAATAGGATCTGTTATAACCCATCGTTGTCAGGCTAAAATTGTTCTGCTGCTCAGCGGGAATTGTAGTAATAAAATCACTAACCGCATCGAAAGCAGCTATACTAACCAGTGCTGCGCCTTCAGGTACTGTTTTTTGCAGTTTCTCAACCCATGAAGTTGAGTCTCCCAATAAACAAAGTGACTTATCAGCATCTGATTTAGCATAATATTGTTCTACTTCTTCATTAGGATAAAAGGCAAAACTGTCTGTCTCGTGATGATAGAATTTTTGTTTTTCTTCATCAAAAGAGTAATAGGTTGTCTTAGAACCCACAATAATCGTTGGAAAAGCTTCAGGCGGTAAGGTTAATTGTTGTTGAAGTTTGGCAAGCTCCATGGATAGATAAAGTGCTCGTAAACCATATTGTCCCTCAGGATGTTGAACTCCTTTGTTATCACAGGGTATTTCATCGGTAGTTACCAAATGGATAGGAGTTTCCACGGGAATAACGCCCGCTGATTTTGCTTGTAAAATGCTATGCACAGTTGCTAATAAATCATCACCATCTTTGCCTGCATCCGTAAAAAAAACAATGGGCTTCACCTATTTTCTCCTAAATATTTAAAAATAAAAAATGTCCATTTTTACCATATTGAATTTTAAAAATAAACAAAAAGATTTATTATCAGGCAAGAGAGTATCATTTTGAATAAATTTCACACTATCATCTTGCACAAATTACCGTCAATCCTGAGCAAAGCGAAGGATCCCCCGGCAGATAAATCCCGCTCTTTGAACGAAGATCCTTCAAGCGACGGTGTCGCTTTCAGGATGACGTGTTGGAGTCTTTTGTCTATTTACCTCTCGTCATCCAGAATGCGGCAAAGCCGCATGATCTTCTGTAGTAGAACCCTATCCCTTATTGAGGATCCTTCTTTGCTCCCAAAGACGTACGTCATGTCGAACGTAGTGAGACATCTTCTGATACAAAGGAGATCAACTATGTTCGGGATGACGTGCGTCTTTTTTGATGTTGCCTCAATGTGGTGGGGATAATCAGGATTGCTTTTTATTACTTTAAAGAAAGTATGATGTGTGGCCTGTAATTTGCTGATACATTAATCGATTTTTCCTATCAATACTATAAAAATATTTGATTTTACTTATTAAATGGCAAAGGCTACATTAAAGAGGACAGCAAAAATTAGGAGAAGAAAAATGATTAGTGTAGGCAGCAAATTTCCTGAATTTCATTTAAAAGCCACCGTAAGTAATGAGGTGCCTAATGCCTTTAAAGTGATTTCAAACGAAACCTACCAAGGTAAATGGTTAGTAATTTTTTTCTGGCCAAAAGATTTTACCTTTGTATGTCCCACCGAAATTGCAGAATTTGGCAAATTAAATAACGAATTTCAGGACCGCGATACACAAGTACTAGGTGCGAGTATCGATAGTGAATTTGTTCATTTAGCCTGGCGTAATCAACATCCTGATTTACATGACTTACCTTTTCCTATGTTAGCGGATATCAAACGTGAATTGAGTCAGTCCCTGGGTATTCTTGATGAGAAAGAAGGTGTTTCACAACGCGCTACTTTTATTGTAGATCCTGAGGGAGTAATACGATTTGTAATGGTCACTGATTTAAATGTAGGACGCAATCCGCAAGAAGTGTTACGGGTGCTGGACGCTTTACAAACAGATGAGCTCTGCCCTTGTAATTGGAAAAAGGGAGAAGAGACCATTCACATCGAATAAGCCGCTAGTGAATGACTAACAACCTTGATGTGAATTTGCGTCAAGATGCATAATAAAGGATAGAATCATGCTTGAAAACATTAAACAGCAATTACCTGAATTTGCTAAAGATATGCGAATTAATTTAGGAAAAGTACTTGATTTAACGCAAACGGATGGATTGAGTGAACAACAAATTGTAGGCAGCGCTCTTGCTGTAGCTTTTCATTTGGGAAACCAGCCCTTGTTAGAGGAGTTACTTGCTTTACCTCATGCAGAGTCAATGAGTGAGAGTGCTAAACTTGCAGCGAGTTTAATGGCCATGACAAATGTCTATTACCGCTTTGTCCATTTAAGCGAACAGCCAGAGTTGGCTCAAGTTCCTGCAGGACTGCGTATGCAGGGTATAATGAACCCAGGAGTGGATCGTGCGACTTTTGAGATTTTATCATTAGCAGTCTCTATATTAAATGGTTGTGGGGCCTGCATTAGTGCTCATATGCGTCAACTTAAGGAGCATGGTTTTTCAGCACAAGCTCTTTCTCGCATTGGTCGCATTAGTGCTGTTCTTCACAGTACAGTCGTAACGCTCGAACTATAAAAGGGGTTGCCCATCCTGGGATGGGCAACGCAGAAAACTTAAGTTTAACCAAAATAAGAGGGCATCAACACACTTATTGAATGGGTCCGCAAGCGATTCTATCACCACCACCGCCTAAAGGTGGATTGTCACTGTAAGTATCACCACCTTCGTGAACCATAACGGCCAATCCTTGAAGATCATTAGTTTTTAATCGTGGAGCCAGCACTGGAGTAGTTGCACTTCCATCAGCAGCTACATATAGCACTGGTAAATCACCTAAATGGCCTTTGCCATAGGGGCCCTGGTGGCTATCAGTTTTTTCAGGATCATAATGACCACCGGCATGTTTCCCTTTATCGCCGCAGTCGGCATGTTGGTGTAAGTGAAAACCATGTGGGCCAGGTGGTAGTGCATTGAGACTGGGAATAATTAATAAACCGTAATCGGTATCTTTAAATAGCACCTTACCAATTTCTTTATTACCATTTGAGGTTGTATAAAGAATTGCTTCGACCTGACCAGCGTAACTGGTAGTGCCAAAAAGACTAACTAAAAGAAAAATAATTAATTTATTCATGATGCTCCCTGCGATATTTGTTTTAGGAATAGTAAATCATAACAAATTTATCTGTTATTTTGTTCACGCTTGCGGTTGGTTTCTTTCTTTTGGACATCACAAACATTTTTTGTTTGTTTTGTATTCGGTGATACATCACAAATGTTTTTTATCTCTTTAATTTCAGGGTGATCCTTTTTTTCATGTTTTTTCATAACATACTCCAGTCTGTTATTTAAGTATATTATACTTTAAGTTTAACTGCTTTTGGTGAGTACTCAATGGAATTGAAAATTGACAATACCCCTTTTAAATCATTATTTCAGCCACTTGACTTAGGTTTTACCCAATTAAAAAATCGCTTGCTTATGGGCTCGATGCATACGGGTTTGGAGGAAGATAAGGAAAATTTACTACGTCTTGCAACGTTTTACAAAGAAAGAGCTTTAGGCGGCGCTGGTTTAATCGTGACGGGAGGCTTTGCTCCCAATCGTGCCGGTCGTTTAGCGCCCTTTGCTGCTAAACTAACCTCTGCTAAAGAGCAGCAGCTGCATGAGTTGGTTACTCATACAGTACATGATGCCGGTGGTAAAATTGCCTTACAGATTTTACATGCTGGCCGTTATGGTTACCATCCTTTTGTTGTAGCGCCAAGTAAGTTGAAATCGCCCATTAGTCCTTTTAAACCGTGGGTATTGAGCAGACGTCGCATTATAAAAACCATTCAGCATTTTGCTCGATGCGCGCGCCTTGCCCAACAAGCTGGTTATGATGGTGTTGAAATTATGGGTAGTGAAGGCTATCTCATTAATCAGTTTATTGTTGCCCATACCAATCAACGTACGGATGAGTGGGGCGGTTCTTTTACCAATCGTATGCGTTTTCCTGTTGAGATTGTAAGAAGCGTACGCGAGGCAGTTGGGGAAAAATTCATCATTATTTATCGTCTGTCAATGCTTGATTTAATTAACGACGGTAGCAGTTGGGACGAGGTGGTGCAATTGGCAAAAGCCATTGAAGAAGCAGGGGCTACACTTATTAATACTGGTATAGGCTGGCATGAAGCTCGCATTCCTACGATTGCCACCTTGGTACCGCCTGCTGCATTTACCCCAGTTACCAAAAAGCTTAAACCGGAAATATCAATACCTGTGATTACTTCAAATCGCATCAACACCCCAGAGCTTGCAAATAAACTTCTTGAGGAAGGAGTTGCGGATATGATTTCAATGGCAAGGCCTTTCCTGGCTGACCCCCAATTTCCTCAAAAAGCAAAAGCGGGTGATACCAAAGCGATTAATATATGCATTGCTTGCAATCAGGCGTGTCTGGATCGCGTCTTTGTTAATAAAACTGCCTCCTGTTTGGTCAATCCTCGCGCTTGTAATGAAACCGAGTTGGTTTATGAAACGGTTGATCATCCTAAACGCATTGCTGTAGTAGGTGCAGGCCCTGCTGGTTTGGCCTTTGCTGCGGTTGCTGCTGAGCGTGGTCATAAAGTGACACTCTTCGAACAAGGCGAGGTGCTGGGAGGTCAATTTAATTTGGCCAAAAAAATTCCAGGAAAAGAGGAGTTTCAGCACACTATTAATTATTTCACTCATCAATTGGAAAATTTTCAGGTTGACGTGCGCTTAAAAACCCAGGCTACGAAAGATCTGTTGAGAAATTTTGATGAGATTGTTCTGGCAACCGGCATTACGCCTCGTGTTCCTAATATTGAGGGGATTAACCATAATAAAGTCATGAGTTATGTCGATTTGATTCGCGAACGAAAAACCCCGGGAGAACGAGTAGCAATTATAGGTGCAGGTGGTATTGGTTTCGATGTGGCGGAATTATTGACTCATACTTCTGAAGAAGATACAGAACAATTTTATGAGGAGTGGGGGATTGATATAAAAATGGCACATCGCGGTGGGTTAAAGACACCTCAAAGAAAGCCAGGGCTACGTCAAATTTACTTATTGCAGCGTAAAAAAGAAAAACATGGTAAAAATCTGGGTAAAACAACAGGCTGGATCCATCGTCTGAGCTTAAAACATCGCAATGTTAAAATGCTCTCCGGTGTTCAATATGAACGCATAGATGATGAAGGCCTGCATTTGCACGTGAATGAAAAGAAAGAATTGCTAAATGTGGATTCGATCATTATTTGTGCCGGGCAAAAGGAGTTACGCGAACTTTATGAGCCGTTAAAAGAGGAAGGTAAGTCTGTTCATTTAATTGGTGGAGCATTTAAAGCATTGGAATTAGATGCCCGACATGCCATTAATCAGGCGTGTCGTTTGGCGGCTATTTTATAGTAGGGGTTATTCAAAGATCTGCGTATTCTAACGGGAACTTGTCTTTAGGTTGGAAGTAGAAATTAAAAGGATGTAATGAATGAAATTTGATGTCTTGGTACTTGGTGGTGGGATTATAGGTGTGTCAGTAGCTACGCATTTGCAACTGCGTGGTCGTTCAGTTGCCTTGGTCGATTTAAAAACCCCGGGTAGTGAAACCTCATTTGGCAATGCAGGTTTAATTCAGCGGGAAGGTGTCTATCCTTATGGATTTCCAAGAGGGTTATCTTCGCTCGTTAAATATGCATTTAATCGCTCGCCGGAGGTGAGATATCATCCTCGAACGCTAGTGAAACTCACTCCTTTTTTATGGCAGTACTGGTGTAATTCTCATCCTGTGCGACATGCCGAAATTGCGCGTTCCTATGCAACTTTAATTGAACATAGTGTTACTGAACATCATAAGTTGGCAGCGTTAGCTGGTGTGAGTCATCTAATAAGAACAGGAGGATGGCTAAAGGTTTTTCGTACTGCAAAAGTACAGGATATAGAAATCAAGTTTGCTGAAAAATGCCGCGATGAACATGACATCAAATTTGAAATGCTAGATCCCCTTTTATTACGAAAACTTGAGCCCAATCTTGACCATTCTCTCCTAGGAGCTCTTCGTTATACGGAGTCTGAGACAGTGAGTGATCCAGGTGCATTGGTTAGGGCTTATGCTAATTATTTCAAAAAAATTGGCGGTTGCTTTTTCTGTGGCAATGCAAATACGCTGACTGAGAAATGGACAGTTAAAACAGAACAAGGTGTTGTTAAAGCAGACTCAACGGTCATTACTTTGGGGCCATGGTCAGATCTACTGCTCTCCCGCCTTGGCTACCGTTTTCCACTGGCAGTTAAACGTGGCTATCATATGCATTATGAAGCAAAAGCTGATGCAAAGCTGTTTCATCCTGTTCTTGATATAGAAAATGGTTATGTAATGGCCCCAATGACACGTGGAATTCGACTCACTACCGGTGCTGAATTTGCAGCACGAGATTCCAGAAAAACACCAGTGCAGCTCAATACAGTAGAGCCAATTGCACGCACACTTTTCCCTATCACCAAACGTCTTGATGAATTGCCCTGGATGGGATGTCGCCCTTGTACGCCTGATATGCTACCTATTATCGGACAAGCTCCTCGTCATGCTACACTTTGGTTTGCCTTTGGACATGCGCATCATGGATTAACTTTAGGACCAGTTACCGGACGTTTACTTGCCGAAATGATCACCGGCGATGATTTAGTCACGGATCCCATACCCTTTAGCCCCAGCCGTTTTAGTTCCTATAAAAATTTTCTTATAGCGCACAGAAGCAGTAACTTGCAAAAAGATATTCACTAAAAGGCTGAGAATTGCCCACCATTCCAATTGGTTGTGACTGATCACCAAAGTTTCTTGCAAAAAACCTTTTCCATTAAGCCTCACTTAATAAGGGCGGTGATAATATTTCTCCGATTAGTTTAATTTTTGCGCAATATGCGCTCATGTGGAGATTATTATGTTACCGGTTAACGAAATTCAAAAAATGCTGGATGAAAACAAAGTCATTAAAGAAATATTGGATACAGAAAGCACCTACAACAAGACCTTAGATTTTTTACTTAAATTATCAATGCCCGACAGTGAGCTTTTTGCCCAATTAAAAATTTATCTTTCTCAATTGAAAGAAGTCTCAGATAGGTTAATAGAAAACGTAAAAGTGACTTTTGCAGAGCCCAATATTTCTTCGCTTAATGCATTAAAAATTCATCGCATTCAGTTAATTAAAGCTTTTTTTACCCTGTATAAAGACTATTTAGGTTGGCATGAAATTTATCTTAAAGAAGTGGCAGCTAATCCTGCTAAATTTAATCAACTGAATCAATATCTTTCAACACATTCTCCAGATATGGCTGATCTCTCTTTTTATCTTATTCAGCCAGTCCAGCGTGGGCCTCGTTATGCTCTTTTAGCAGCAGAAATAATTAAGTGTAACAATAGATTAGCAGATGGACATCCAGCAAAATTTTCTGATACGACCATTGCTGATCTCATGAAGGTGATAGAAGTGATCAAGGAGCGTCTGCAAGAAGCAAATTCTTCTATGTCTCAACCCTCATCTGCTTCGTCAACCACAGTCAAACCCTATCAATTTGGCGATTACACCCGTGCAGCCCTGGCCTATCTTGGCGAATACATGGATCAAAGCGCCTATAAAGGGTCCAATGAGGTTTCAATCCCATCTACTTCAGCTGCTAAAAGAAGTGGTTATAATTTAAGTTCATGGTGTTCGATATGGTCCAGTCACTCTAAACCACAGCCTGCAGAAGCCTCATCATCCTCTGCAGCAAAACCTGAGGAGGATACTGATCTGGATTCCGAGGCAGAAGAATTTGTTCTTATGTAATGGCGTTGTAAGTAGTAACTGTAAGAATTAACAGTTGCTACTTATAGGTTATGAATTAAAGCGTCACATCAAAGGCAAGTAATTAATAGCGTATAAAATCAGGTTGCCGAGCTTCGTATCCCCGGATTGCTCCGCTACGCTCTTCGCAATAACGCCGGTTTGCCCTTGATCAGTTATAATAATGATTTCCCTCCTTCTGGGGAGGGAAAATCAACTCATGTTACGAACTTAAAGTCATTGTAGCAGCAGAAGAAGTAGCTTCCTGCCGTTGTCTGCGCTGCCCCAGGAAACCAAATTGTTCTATTTGAGCACCGACAGTGGCTTCTCTGGTTTTTGCCAAGGCTGGACCTCTCATAGTGCAAACAGCCGTGTATTTACCCAAGGTTTTTTCGTCATATTTTCCTAACTCATTGTCGAGATTTCGCACATTCGCACTGGCTATTAACTCACCGCTATCATGTCCATGCACATAGCTTACAAAATAACCATTATGCTGTGCAGACCGATTAATTGCTGTGTAATCTCTGTTCCACATCAGAAAAAGGAATGGGTTTTTTTGTTTATCAATCAAGTTATACTCACTTGCAGCTGCTGTCATATCCTGAGGATCATATAATTTATGAATTTGATTTGAGCCGGCATATTGTTGATAATGTTGATTAATGCGATCAATTGATGCAGCTAATGCTTGAGGAGTTCTGTCGTCATATTTAACCTCCCAAGCTTTTGCTAAATTTTGGATTACTTCAACATCAATAGGAGCATGGCTATACAAAGTGATTCCGTTGTTCTCATGATCCAGAGTATAAGAAAGAACGCAAGACATTGGCCTGTAAATATTGTTATAGAGACTAACCACTTCTTCCCAATCTACGGTTTTATCTTCCTCAATAGCCCATTTAAGTAGTATCATGGATTTTTGAACAGAAAAGCCAAAAAAACGAGATGGCTCGAAATCACTTCCTCTCACAGATTCTTGAGGATTGTCTAATTGCTCCGTAATTTCTTCCTCTTCTCTGCCTGTTATTGCTTGAGCTGGTAGCGCTTTTTCATTTTCCCGTCTTTTCAGTTCCTTTTCTATAGCCTCTATAAATTCAATGGTATGATTTGAAGCTAAACTTTTAACCTGAATTTTTACGCTAGCTAATTTATTAAGTAGCAACATAGTGAAAAAATCGTTTCGACCTCTGTCAGCGAAGTCATCACCGACTAATCTTATTAATAGGGTTTTACGAATAGTTTCATCGACAAATTCCATGCTCTCCAATAATTCAGCAAATTGTTGGTAGTCCTTTCTTTCATGTTTGTCTTTTTTATAAATTTTAGAAAGTTCCTGATAATTTTCTTCCGGGATACGAGCAATGCCATGAAACACCAGTGTAAAGAGCAATTTCATAGTATTGGCATGAAGGTCACCCAAGGTAATCTCACTACCCTGTTTTACCTGGTAACATTCACTAACAGCGGGACACTCATAAATATTGACTCCATCAATTTCAACGGTATCTTTAAATACTGTTTCGGTGTGAGGATTGGGCGTGACAATCGAGGCTTGTCTGTGCTGTGCTTTTTTCTGTTCTCTCTTATGAAAATACTCTTCGACGCTGATTGGGTTTAGTTCTGGATTAACTGCTTCAGAAGCTTTTACAGTAAAATGATGAAAGTAGGGGTGAGTCGATTTCCATATGAGGCTGGGAGTCAACCTATGTTTTTCTTCGAACCCTAAATGCTCGAGAAATTCTAACAAACGAGCTGCTTCTTCCTGTGGATTGGGCTGGTATGTTCTATCAATGACAATATTACTTGGAATTTCGTTCTCTTCATACCATTCACCATTTACACACACACAACGAAAACACCGAATTTTATTACCTGCTGAGGTACTTTCTTTGCGTGAAACAGTAAGCATTTTGTCATTTGAACTTTCACGGACAAGCCAGGTTCCTGGAACTGCATTTTTTAGTTCAGAATCACTGTTTTTTGTAAAAACAAAGTTCTGCTCTGGCTTAAGATCACTGGGTGAGAACAATGGACGGAACGTAAATTTCTTTTGGGGAGCGAGATGGTGTTCCTCTTCTTCTCTTGATTCAATGCGAGGTAATTCTTTATAAATAATCACGTTGCTACTTGCTTCGTCAGGTTTAGGCAGTAACAAGTTTGTGCGATTAAAGGTCCTTTCCAGAAAATTTAGTAATTTTTGAGCATCCCCATCAGGAGCGCTTATCTCATTTTTATCTACTTTATCAGCCAGTTGCCATTGCCCTTTTGCAAAACAAATGCGTGTATTCAACAAGCCCCTCTCTTTATCAAAATAGGAAACGGTTAAATTTAAGGGATATCTACTGCTCTCTCGCACCAAATAATTATTACAGTTGCCATTTAACTCTTTAAAGGAACAATTGGCTACGAACACGATGGGTTGTTTCATCTTTAGACTCCTATGAAATTATCAAGCCCGCTGCTTACTGAACAACACGCTTTTTAGGTTAAATAAGAAACAAAAAAGATGGGAAAATTTGGCTTGGTGAACAAACACTTCGCTGAATTAAAGTTAACAAACAGGAAATAACCCAAGTGGATTATTTGTTCATCTTCTTTGTCTCAGCGACAAACCCGTTTAGTCATTAAAACTAAGTGTTTTCACCAGTCCTCCAAATTATCCTTAAGGAGAAGATAGGTCGCATCTAAATCCATACAAGATTTAGTTGTTCAAAATAATAACAATTAAATCTTAAGAAAATCTTAATTAGGAGAAATTTATTTATGCTTCCATCTCACAGAGTATAAATCATGACGACGGTCTTTAAGATTAAGCACGGTACCCTGATTGCGAACAATTTCTAAATTATGCATGCTCAAATCAGCGAAACATACCATTTCCACATTAGGCGTGGTGTCTGCGGCGATTCCATCTCGGGAAAATGGAAAGTCACAAGGAGTAAAAATACTGCTTTGCGCATATTGAATGGCCATGTTGGCAACACCAGGCAAATTGCCTACATTACCTGCCATAAGAACGTAACATTGATTTTCGATGGCGCGGGCTTGTGCACAATAGCGAACGCGCATGTAAGCCTGTCTCTCATCCGTGCAAAACGGTACAAACAAGAGCTTGGCCCCCTGGTTTACGACATGTCTGGCCAGTTCTGGAAATTCACAGTCATAGCAAATTAATACAGCAATAGGACCGCAATCAGTCATAATCGTAGTCAATTGATCGCCGCCGTGAATATTCCACCAGTAGCGCTCATTAGGAGTAGGGTGAATTTTATATTGTTCGTGAATTTGGCCGTCCCGCAAGAAAACATAGGCGACATTGTAAATCATGTCTGCCGCTTTGGTAGGATGGCTTCCTCCAATAATATTGATATTATATTTGACAGCCAGCGAAGACATTAATTCTAGATAAGGTTCTGTATATTCAGTCAGTTGTAAAATAGCTTTCTCAGGACTTAGGTCAATATTTTGGATGGACAGTAACTGCATGGTAAACAATTCCGGAAAAAGAATAAAATCGGCATAGTAATCGGCAACGACATCAATAAAATATTCCACGTGCTGGGAGAATTCTTCAAAAGACTGTACCGGCCGCTGCATATATTGCACGACACTTAGCCTAACTTTATCAACAACAGGTTCGGGTGTTGCTTTTTGTCCGGCTTGTTCCGTAATCATGGCAAGGGGTGTATACCAAACTAAATGAGCGGCATAACCCATGGATTGTCTGTCAATAGGAAGATAGTGGGGAAGGACACCAATGAGTTGAAAATCATTACGTAGTTGAAATGACAGTACAGGATCCCTAACTTCCTTATGGATAACCGCATTAATATAATCATGAACATTAGGATATTTTTTATGTTGCTTATGATAACGTGGAATTCGACCGCCAAAGACAATACCCTTTAAACCTTCGGCCTGACATAACTTCTTACGGGCTGTGTAGAGTCTATTGCCAATACGTAAACCACGATAGTCCGGATGGACACACACTTCCATTCCATACAGAAAGTCTCCATTAGGATCATGGCGGGAAGCAAACCCACCCCCCGTGATTTCATTCCAGGTATGAGGCTTAAGGGCGATGTCACCGCTAATCTTGAAGGTTGCGCAATAGCCTATAATTTGCTCTTCGTATTCCACAACAAATTGTCCTGTGGGAAAATGATGAATTTGCCCACGCAACGCATCAGGTGAATAAGTCTCCATATGATCAGGATAAGCCCGTGCAACTAACTTCCGTATACTTGGAATATCACTGATTTTGGCGTTGCGAACGACTACAAGAGGCCGCTTTTTTACATGCTCAGTCATTAGATCCTGTTCATCCTGAATCTTAAAAATTTTTAGTACATTATTATGAGTATACCAAATATCGGTATAATTATTTTACAAAAAGATTGAATTATTGTCTTTGAGGATTTATAATAATCAGCTGTAACTTAGTTTAGTCGATGTTTTAACTGACAGTGAACCAATACCTGCAACAAATTAAAGAAGAATAATTTCGTGCATCATCCTGTTTATTTTGTTATTATAATGCGCTAATTTTTTGCATTAATTTTACACGTCGCATTTACACTTTTTTGGATTTCCTATGACACAAGAATTATTAAACTTTACTGCCCTCAATTTATCCGAGGCATTACTAAAAACGCTTGAGGACATGAAGTTTAAAACACCATCGCCAGTACAGGCACAAACGATTCCTTTACTCCTTCAGGGAAGGGATGTCATCGCCCAGGCGCAAACTGGTACGGGTAAGACTGCGGCTTTTGCTCTACCTATTTTACAGCAAATAGCTGTAAACTCACAGGCAACTCAGGCATTAATTTTGGCACCTACCCGAGAGTTAGCTATTCAGGTTGCTGAGCAATTTGAATTGTTAAGTACTCACATGAAGCAAGTGTCTGTTGCTGTTCTTTGTGGTGGTCAGGATTATCGGCGACAGCTAAAACAATTACGCGATGGGGCTCAGATTGTTGTTGGAACTCCCGGACGTATACTCGATCATCTTGAGCGCACTACACTACAATTAGGTCATTTAAAAACTTTCGTGCTTGATGAAGCTGATGAAATGTTACGCATGGGCTTTATTGAAGATGTAGAAACAATTCTTGCCAAATTGCCAGCAGAAAAGCAAATTGCTTTATTCTCGGCAACAATGCCTGCGCCAATACGCAAAATAGCAAATAGTTATTTAAATCATCCTGCTTCTGTGGAAATTCGTGCAGAAACAGCAACTGTAAAAGCGATTGAACAGCGATTTCTGTTTGCCTCAGCGGCTCAAAAACCAGATGCCTTATTACGCGTATTGGCTGTTGAAGATTATCAAGGCGTCATTGTATTTGTGCGGACCAAAAGTAGTACAGAAGAGGTTGCACAGCTGTTGCAACAGCAAGGACATCGGGCAATGGCAATTCATGGAGATATAACCCAGGCTTTGCGTGAAAAGGTGATTGCTCAATTTAGACAAGGTAGCATAGACATTTTAGTCGCTACCGATGTTGCAGCCCGTGGTTTGGATGTTGAACGTGTGACTCATGTTATTAACTATGACATCCCTTATGATTGTGAGACTTATGTGCATCGCATTGGACGAACTGGTCGTGCGGGGCGTAGCGGGATAACTATATTATTCATTACTCCTAAAGAAGGACGTCTTTTAAATACGATTGAACGCCATACCCGCCAGCGTATCGAAAAAATTGTTGTTCCCAATGATTATATGATTCAAACAGCAAAACAAGAACGATTTATGGCTAATATTGCAGCGCGTTTGCAGCATGAGCATTTACCGTCTTACAAACGCATTATTGAGGAATTCCTAAAGCAAAATCCAGCTTCTGCAATTGATGTTGCAGCAGCGTTGGCTCTTCTGCTAAATCAAGATAAACCATGGAAATCTGAATTACCTAAACCTGTTCGTGCAACTAAGGAAGTTCGTCACTCTGAAAGGGATAGAGAGTTTAAATCTAACAACCGCGGCAGTAAATCAGATAGGAAAAGAAAGTCATTTCATGAAGATTACCCACAAGAGCTGTTTCGTTTGGATGTAGGTCGAGTACATGGTGTAAAACCTGGTAACATTGTTGGTGCTATTGCTAATGAAGCTGGACTCGAGAGTCGCTACATCACTGGTCTTAAAATTCATGAAGATCATTCAACTGTGCGATTACCACAGGGGATGACTAAAAAAGTCTTTCAAGATTTAAATAGTGCCTGGGTATGCGGTCGTCAGCTTAAGCTTACGTCACTGGGTAGTGCCTGATTTTATCAATTAAACTGGTGACGCTTATCTCGTCATCTTGGGAGAAAAGCGAAGGATCCGAGCAGTAAATCCTGCGCTTTGCACGAAAAAATCCTCCCACTTTGCTCCCAAAGACGTACGTCATGTCGAACGTAGTGAGACATCTCCTGATACAAAGGAGATCCTTCACTACGTTCGGGATGACGGTCGTCTTTTTTGATGTTGCCACAATGTGGTTAGGATACTCAGGATGATGCCTTATTGTATAGATTAGATAAAGGATGATCTTGCCCCAGGGCAAGATCATCCTATTTTGAATTAATTTCACACGATTATCTTGCACAAATTACCGTCATCCTGAGCAAAGCCCGTCATTCTGAGCAAAGCGAAGGAGCCCCAGCAGATAAATCCCGCTCTTTGAATGAAAGATCCTTCAAGCGACGATGTCGCTTTCAGGATGACGTCTGTTATAATCTTTTGCATATTTTTTCCATCTCGTCATCCAGAATGCGGCAAAGCCGCATGAAGGATTGCAAGTAGAACCCGATTCCATATCGAAGAGGTCCTTCGCTTTGCTCCCAAAGACGTACGTCATGTCGAACGTAGTGAGACATCTCCTGATACAAAGGAGATTCCCTCACTACGTTCGGGATGACGGTCGTCTTTTTTGATGTTGCCACAATGTGGTTGGGATACTCAGGATGATGCCTTATTGTAGATGAGATAAAGGATGATCTTGCCCCAGGGCAAGATCATCCTATTTTGAATTAATTTCACACGATTATCTTGCACAAATTACCGTCATCCTGAGCAAAGCCCGTCATTCTGAGCAAAGTGAAGGAGCCCCAGCAGATAAATCCCGCTCTTTGTATGAAAGATCCTTCAAGCGACGATGTCGCTTTCAGGATGACGTCTGTTATAATCTTTTGCATATTTTTTCCATCTCGTCATCCAGAATGCGGCAAAGCCGCATGAAGGATTGCAAGTAGAACCCGATTCCATATTGAAGAGGTCCTTCGCTTTGCTCCCAAAGACGTACGTCATGTCGAACGTAGTGAGACATCTCCTGATACAAAGGAGATCCCCTCACTACGTTCGGGATGACGGTCGTCTTTTTTGATGTTGCCACAATGTGGTTGGGATACTCAGGATGATGCCTTATTGTATAGATGAGATAAAGGATGATCTTGCCCTGGATCTTGCCCTGACGGCGTGGAAAAAAAATTGATCGTTGACTTATTTCTCTATATAATTCGACATTTTTCTATGGAAAATCAATTGATTAGGTGGCAGATGAAAACCTTATTTACCTTTTTTATCCTTCTTTTTTCAGGATTGGTAGCTGCAAAACCTTTAAATAATATAGTTGTATTTGGTGATAGTTTATCGGATAACGGCAATCTCTACGAATACATGCATCAAAAATTACCCCAATCTCCACCTTATTATCAAGGACGTTTTACCAATGGGCCAGTGTGGGTTGAACATTTAGTGGCTTCCTATTTCCCCGAGCCTTCAGGTCATTTTTTTGATTATGCCTTTGGGGGAGCGGGTATTTCAGAAGATCCTGATGATGACGTTTTATTTACCTTAAAAAAAGAAATTGATACCTATTTTCTAGCCCATCAAAATAAGGCTGATGAAAATAGTTTGTATATTATTTGGATAGGAGCCAATAATTACTTAGGTATTCCAGATGATATGGAAAAAGCTCTTGATGAAGTAAATCAAGGCATTAACCATGATCTGCATCGTTTGGCAAAGGCTGGAGCCAAGCATATTTTGGTTGTAAATCTACCTGATTTGGGAAAAACACCCATTGCTCTTGCGTTTGATTCAGCAGAAAAACTCTCCTATCTTACCAATCAACATAATGAATTGCTGGCTATGAGCATCAATAATCTTAAACAAGAGTTTCCAGAGGTTCAATGGCTTCTCTTTGATGTAAATCAAACATTAAGTGAGTTAGTTATTTTTCCTGAAAAATATGGTTTTACCAATATTACTGACACCTGCTATGAAGCAATGGTAGAAAAACCATCTCATCGTTCTGTTCTGCATATGGCAGCAAAAATTAAAGCCAAAAATGAAGCGGATGCCTGTGACGGCTTTCTATTTTTTGATCCTGTGCATCCGACAGCACCGGCTCATAAAATTATGGCTGAGCATGCCAGACTGTTTTTAGAGGCTGAAGGCATAGAGTTTTAAATAATCCCTAACTAGCCTGATGTTAACATCAGGCTAGCACTACCGGCATTTCAATAGCGCTAGTTTTAACATTAGAGTGGGCAGGAAATTTGCTTGGCTTACCAAATCTCAAACAAAGGGATAAAAGCGATGCAACTACTCCTGGGCTTTTGTTTGTTGTTTTTTTTAAATTTTGCTGAAGTTGAGGCGGCAAGTTTGGATATTCTTGTCAATCAGCAAAAAGTTGCCTTACCTTATTGGCATTTCAAAGGGAAAAAACAACATGGGGTAGTTGCAATTATTAACGGCGAACAAGACAGTGAGGGTTCCGAGTTAGTAAATAGTTTAGGTAAGGCGCTGGCAAAACATGGTTGGTCAGTGGCATTGCTAAATACCAGTCTACAAATTCCTGTGCCCTGGACTGAACAGCTACCCGAGACACTTACCACTTTACGCAAAAAAAATAGTAAGCGAATGGTAGTGATTCATTACGGGTCACAACTTAAGAATTCTGTGAATTATTTTACTCAACTACAATCCAAACAGGCGAGCGGTCTGGTTTTACTTTCAGCCTTTGATCACCCTGAAAATAAAGAGGTAGCGAATTTAATAAAAAAAATACCTTTTCCTGTATTGGATATCACCGGTCAATTTGATTACACTCCTGTATTAGAACAGGCTTCAATTCGTCAATTAACTATAAAAAATGAGCGCTATTTACACCGGCGACTACCAGGAGCAAATCATGATTATGCTTACAGCAAAAATATCCTGGTGGCAATCATTAATGGCTGGATGAAAAAATTAAAATCTGCAAGGCCAGTAAAGGCTCCTATTATTTTAGATAAATCAATTCCCAATTCACATCAATAATGTGACAGAGATTCTGCTCACTATCAACTTAGCACGTGCTTTATGCGAGAGACCCTCACAAAAGTTGGTTATAGTTGTATCATTCATTTCTTGTTACCTAATAATCCTTTGCACAAGACAAAAATTTAGAGTCGTGTTGTTGCGAGCGCCAGTGAAGCAGTCGAGTACGATTTTGAATAAAAATCTATTCCGGATTGCTTCACTTTGTTTGCAATGACGACATATAAAAATTTTGTCCTGTACTAAGCTAATAATGGTGTACTCTCATTAATTTCAGTTTCTTTTTGTGAGGTTAAGTTACAGTATTTAATGAGTAAATTCTTTGCTAAATCGGCAATTACAGCATCTCTGAATGGAAGAGATAGATTTGATAGGCAAGTATGGATCGACAAAATTACCCACCTGCCATCTTTTAGATGAATAAATGCGGTATCGTTCCTAATGCCTCCTAGACCACCTTGTTTAGACCCAAATGCAGAAGAATAAGGAAGAAAATTCCTTGCGCCAGTTTTAATGGTGGTTTCCCCAGTTAAACAATGTTCCATTTTAGTAAAAATGACATTAGCAGCTTTTCCTATCCAGCTTTCATCTTTTTCTTTTTCCATCAACATTAATTTTAACAAGTCTGCCATCATTTGGGGCGTACATGCATCTGATTCACTCTGTACCATACTGGTTTCAGTTGGTCTTAGAGAATAAGCTGACAAGAACTCATATAAAGTGTTGCAAATATTTAAAAAGGACTTACTGACCGTAGTACCATAATAATTTGCCAGCAATGATTTGGAGGAAAAAGATAAATGATGTTTGCCAAGGTTCAAGTCCTGCATTAGTTTATTAACAACATCTTTACCGCCGACTAATTCAAGTAATACATCAGTTGATGTATTATCACTTTCAGTTAACATGTATGTGAGCAGTTCATCGATGGTTCGCTTATCTGCTACAGCCCATGGGAGAAAAAAATATCTATCCAATGTATTAGTCGGACGCCCTGCTGAAAATTGTGAATCAGTAATGTTAATTTCAGAATTTAAATCAAGATCTTTATCTACAAAGATTCTTTTAAGCACTGTTAATGCAATTCCAATTTTTTTAGTGCTTGCCATTGGCAGCATCATATCAGCATGATAACCTGACTGTGCGAGCACCTCTCCATCTGAACCAAGCAAGTAAAATTTAACTCCTAATTTTGCTCCCTCTCCTAATTTTTGTTCACTCGCTCTAAAAAACATAGGGATGTCCTTCTATTATTCATTTTCTTGGTAATTCCAGAGAACCGGTATAGTGTAATTATATCATTAGGCTTGAAGCTTAATTCTAAGCTCAAATACCTCAGCGTTAATACGCACTCGACCCGTGGTAAATGGAAATTGCTGACCGTTTAGGAATAAATAATTTCCAATCAGTGTCTTGGAAAATACATGACCATAGAGCAATTCCAATGTGGTGAGTTTGGAAAGATGATAGTCAGTTGCCAGTCCTAAAAAATATTGCGTATCGGAAGGAAAGTTAATTGTGCGCAAGTGATCACGCTCAGGACCATTATCAAGGAGTCCAATTAATGTCAGCCCTAAATTTTCACTGTACTGCTGCCTTATGGCTGCCGAATAAGCCCAGGAGGGATTGTATTTCATTGTAAATGTGAAATTGGGTCCCGCCGGTGGGGGCGCTGCTGTATTTTGAATACGGGCAAATTGATTGGCATTCCATTCAGAACAAAAAATCTGAAAACTTGCCAACCATTTTTGACTGAAAAGATGCGTGTAGTGCAATATCGTGGTTGCAGGCATGCGGAAATTAAAGCGTAAATCTGTACTCACATTTCCATTTAAAATACTTTCACCACGCGTTTTTTGTTTAATAGCAGAATAATAAGTTGCACCCAAAAAATTATTGGAGTTAGCCATGAAATAAACGCCTGCATCATAGCCAATACCAAATCCTGACGTGCGGTTAATAAACATAGCGTACTGCGTTTGACTGACAGGTAATGCCCAATTGGTCTCATTATCCTTAAGAAAGTTAAAATTCAAACCAGCACCAATCGTGAGTTGGGGTACAATGTTATAAGAAAAGCGGGGACTGATATCTACGTCAGTCATTAAAGTTTCTGTAGCTGCATAACGGGTAAAGGCATCTAATCCATAGATTAAATTAGAATGGAAAGGCTGAGTAACATCCACTCCCCATACAAGTTTTTGATTAATTCGTGAGGCGATGCGTCCATAAGGTAAAAAACTAAATCTCCTGGAGGCACTGACACCGCTGTCATATTGAAAGGTATTTAAATTTAAAACACTACCTGCAAATCGAACATCACCATAAAACCCTGTGCCCCCGATTAAAAATTCATTCTTTTTAACCTTAAAAAGTTCGGCGGGATTACTATAACTGATCCCTGCAAAATATTGCAAAACATTGGCATAACTGCCAATACTTGAAAGACTTAAAATAATAGCCAAAGAATAGCGCATAATTTTATTCTACTTCAGTAGGGATACAACGTGGTGGCTGTATCCCAATTAATTAAATGTTACTGTGGTTGAACTGTAGTTGTTGTTGATGGCGTTACACTACCAGATGGTGTGGTCTGGGTTGATGTGGTGGGAATATGAACATTGCGCGGTACAGCTATCATTTGCATGATACCCAAATCACCAGAAACTTTCCTGCCAACCACCAAATTTACGGTAAGAGGTTGTGTCAATTTTTCTTTATTATTTTGATAAACCACTTGCACAGGCAAGCTAATTTTCCATTGGTTCTCTTTGACTTCTGTAATTTGTCCAGGCCCGCTAATCATGCTGCTAACCATTAATTGCTGGGATTTGATGGCGTTAAGATTTCCTGATTTTTGTAAAGCATCATTAAAACCTTGCCAACCTAATTCTGTATAGCAGGCCTTAAGTGCTGCAAGTTGGGAGTCCATGGTGTTGTAGTCGAAGTCAAATGATTGCACCGTTGCTTTTTCTGCCCACCTCAACACCAGCGCTTGATCAATCGCTGTTGTGGATGGAGGAATACGATAATTGCAGTCAAGAGGTTGAGTTGGCTGCGACTGAGTAACTATGCCAGTTTGTACATTTTGTGAGGCGGGTTGAGTGACTGTTGTCGTGGTCGTGGTGGTTTGAGTAGATGCAGGAACTGGTGGGGTATTCACATTGCTACTGGACGTTGTGGTTTGATCTGTTGTGGCCGGTGTTTGAGTGGTTGTGGTTGCTGTACCTTGAGAGATTGACGTTTCTACTGCAGGTGTTTGTACCTGAGCAGGCGCAGAAGGAGCATCCTGTGGTGTGGGTACGCCCTGAGGATTGGGTACGTCTGGGCCCTGCGGATTTGGCACTTGTACGCCACTGTTTGCTGGTGCAACGGTCTGGGAAGCCAACATTTGTCTCTGTTGCCCAGTATTTGTTGCATGAACAGGGTTGGTCATCTGCGTGTTAGCTTGTATAGCGGCTACCAGATTCTCACGAGTTTCATCATGATTTTCAGCATATACCGAAGTGCATAAAATACTTATTAATCCTGCATACAGCATGGATTTATTCATCGAAGACTCCTTGCATTAATAGTAATCCAATAATTCTGCCACTAAATTTGCAGAAAGACGTATCGTTTTCTGCTCGCTGTCGAGTGGAGGCGAAAGTTCAGCTACATCGAAACTTACCACTTTGCCAGTTTGTAAGATGTATTTCAACAGGGGGAGTGTTTGCCATGGAGTTAAACCCATGGGTTGCGGTGCACTAACTCCCGGAGCAAAACATTCAGCAAATACATCAAGACAAATTGTTAAATAAATAGCATCATGATTTAATAAAAAAGAATCAAGAAAAGCGGTTTGCCAGGCGATATTTTCCGTATGAATTTGCTCTGCAGTCAGAAAAGAAACATTTAATTCATCGGCAGCATCGAAAAGGCTTTTCGTATTGCCCAATGCTTGAATACCCAAACAACAATAATTAAAAGGCAGTTGATTTTGCTCACAAAATTGAGCAATCTGGCGAAACGGGGTACCGGATGTCCCATAACTTTCCCTTACTAGGGGTCGCAAATCAAAGTGTGCATCAAAATTGATTATTCCAAGCTTGGGATATGAAGAAACAAGTCCTAAGAAGTGTCCCAATGCAACTTCATGGCCGCCACCAAAAACAATTGTTTTGTAGTGTTTTTTTTGCAGATAAGAAACTAACTTTGCAAGCTGGGCTTGAGCTTCTTCTAATTGACCACTATTGCAAACAATATTACCCACATCAAATAACTGCTTAGGAGTGTGACAAGGTAGTTTGGCCAATTGCTCCCTTAGTTTTAAAGATCCATATTGTGCTCCGATACGCCCTTCATTACGCTTTATGCCTTCGTCACTACAAAATCCAAGAATAGCGATGTCCTGTTGTCCGTCACTTAAATGTTGCAACGACAGATCAACCAAATTAATTCGTTGGAAAAAACGTTCGCCTGATAGACTGTCCTTACGCCCGTGCCAAAGAGAAAAATCTGGCGGGTCGTAATGTAAAAGATCAAGTGGCATTAGAGAGATCCTGATTCTAAGGGTGATGATTCTCGTTAATTAAATGATTCTATAAAAAAAAAAATTAAAAAAACAGACAATTAATAAATAAGCCTTACACAGGAATAATTTTAAGTGGTCATTGCGAACAAGTGAAGCCATTCAAAACAGATTTAGTTTTCAAAACTAGTATTAGATTACTTCGCTGGCGCTCGCAAGGACTTAATTTCAATATGAAATGTTGTATTCTCATGACACTTTGGGTTGCAAAGAAGATTCTACTTTTTTCTCCTTGTTATTGGTCCTTTTGAACATTCTAAAATTCTCGCCGACTGGCCCTGTTTCTTCTGATGATTTCTCTTCAGGTATTGTCCCTAAACTAGGCTCTCTTTGAACTGATTTTTGTGTAGTTTTCATGCTATTTTGTGTGTGATCATGGATTGTACCTGCACTCATTGCTTGAGCTTGGTGCGAGTCACCTGTAGGCGCTTTCCCCTCTAATTCAGGTCTTTTTTCATATATACTTTGAAGCAGGTGACGTCCACTGTTACTTTGTCTCAATACCATTAATAAATTTGTTTTTTCTTGTGTTTTTCTACAGATAACAGGCCTGAGCAATTCTGTATGTGAAATTAGCTTAAGAAGCGCTTCATTTTCCTGAATTAATTTTGCTAAAATTTTTAGACCTTCTTCACCACTGCATGCTAACCAATGTAAGCAACATGAACCCATTTCCTTCTCTGTATCAATAACCGTAGTCCAGGCAGAAGCTGGAATTTCTTTAAGATAGTTTGGATTTGCCTGCAATAACTCAGTCAATGTAGGAATACCATAATGTGCATGACAGAGATATTGTAGAGGTGTAGAGGAATAATTGAATAAAGGAGGGCCAATTTTGATTATTAAATCTTTGGCAGGAAAAAATTTTACAAAAGATCGATCTTGTCGTAATTTTTCGCATAATAACAATCGCCCTTCGCATGATAGGAGTAGAGCGTAACTAGGCCTCAATGAGAAGGGCTGGAGATTAGGAAGGGTTCTATCAACTCCTGAAAATGTCAGTAAGGTGTGACTTATACAATTATCAAGAGTTGTTGGATATTCTGAGAATATCTGTCTTATTTTTTGTATGCCATTTTGGCTACGGCTAAAGCCATCTAAAAGACTCTGTGGAATTGCTTCTATTCTTGCATGAGTCTTAAGAGTCAATAGCTGTGATGTAAGAGTTTCCATCTCCGGGGTTAGAAACTTATCTAGCAAGTCACTTAGTCCGTAGTGATAAACCAGCCAATATAAAGGAGAAGTATTTACAAGCATTGGAGGAGACTTGTCAGTTAATAGTTGTGTTAATTGAGTGTAGGAAACTTCTGTTGGTAACTGGGGATTATTTTCCAGAAGCTGGTTCAAAACTCTATGTCCTAAAAGATCCGATGTCAGATAATAAAATGCAGTGGTATAGGCGTATTTTTCTGCTTCTTCTGGTCGCATACGTAATAAGTCGGAAGAATGAAGTCCCTTCCTAATGTTTTCATTTAAATCCAGTAATGCAACAAGTAACTGACGACCGTCAGAACAAGTGGTTAACCAGTAAAAAGGAGTTGCATTTACATCTGATTTGAAAGCACTTGCACTCGTTATTGGTCGAATAAAATCTTCCAGTTTTAAATCAGTTGCAAGTTTTTTGTTTAAATTAAATAGATTTTTTAATACAAGTCGACCTGCAGCATTAAAACTCAGCCAATAAAGTGGAGAGACATCTTCGTCCTTAACAGTTAAACCCAAATCCTTGGCGGAAATATAATTTGCAATGGCAGGTTTTAATTTTAAAAGTTCATTTAACCAGGTGCACCCCTCATTCATTTTAGATAGAGTGTACAATGCGCGCATTCTCTTTTTATTTGGGGTGAGCGCGGACGCTAATTTTTCTGCTGGAATTTTAGCAATGATATCTGGTTTAAGTTCTAATATTTTCTTAAAGACTGAAAAATGCTCTCTGTCCATAGTCAGCCAAAAGAAAGCCATCTCAAGTTCTGGCGAGGGGATAGAAAATAAAGTCTCGATTAATTCTTCAGCGGACAGGTTTGCTATAAGCTCTGGATTCCTATCAATCCATTCACCTAATAGCACGGGTGAAGAAAAACATAACCAGAAAAAGGGCGAGGTATTTTTAAAATTATTCTTGTCAACGGGTTTCATCAATGCAGGGGATAATTCAGTAATTAATTTTTGATTGTTCTTTAATATCAACCGCAATAAATTACTGTCATTGGGAAAATTTGAATCGTTATTAGAGAAAAGTTGAGCCGTAACTAAATGCATTAACGCAAAATTATCTTTTGTCATATAACTGGTAGTCATATCTAAAGAAGATAGATTTAGTAGGATTGGATTTTTTTTGAACAAAATAGATAAAATTTCATGACCTTCGGGCTTTTGAGTCAAATCTAGAAAAATTGTGCTTTCTTCTTCGCCGTAAGAATATTTTTGCGTCAGAAATTCCGGTAATAAGTACCTGGCTATTGCGGGGATATATTTGAGTAAATTATACAGTCTATTCTGTCTAAATAATTCCAGAAAAAGAGGGCGGCCATTAAAATCACCCAGTAAACCCTCCGCTATCATTTTGATGTATTTTTGATTTTCTACTACAGACAGTAATAATTTTTCATGCTGTTCCAGCTCTAATGACTTTTTATGTTGTGCTGGCACAGACGCTAATAGTTTTTTATGTTGCTCTAACTCCGATTGCGAGAATAATTCAGGATGTTTTAAAACGGCCTCCAAAAGCTTTTTATGTGACTCTACTACTGTTCTATATTTTGCTGGGATACGCGCTATCTTTTTAGATTGATCTGGCGATACTAACCATTTTTTAAGTTGTTCCAGTGCAGAGGTAAATATTTCTTCTGGCTGTTCCAACACAGAAGCTAATAACCTGAGGTTATCTTCTTTGGCAATAAAATCGATAAAATTACACGAATCACCCTTAGGTTGAAAAAAATACTCAGTAATTAGCGGGCTATTAAGTAATTTTGCGAGTAATTTTCTTGAAAAATTAGCTGGAAACTTAAGTTCAGCTCCTGGAGCTCCATGCTTTCCTTTGGCTGGTAGTGATTGGTGACTAGTTTTTTCAGTTTTTATGGCTTCAGGGTTTGTCGAAGAGTATTCAACATCTTGTGTTACAGGCTCAACATTCTCTTTAAGTTTCTCCACTTCAATTCTTGTGGCAATTTCCTCATTGCCGTGCTGTCGTTGTTTATCCGCTTCTTTAAGCCAATCAGTTTGATAATCCTCTGCAAGTTCAAGGTGTAAGAGCGTGTTCTGATTAGCAATGGCGTTTTGTAATACCTCGCTAAGCTGCACTATTTGTGTAATATCCTGGACAATAATCAAATTCTTTTTAGTTCTGGTAAATGTCGTAAATATTTTGTTCCATAAAGGCCCGACGCTTGAATTTCTTTGACCCTGTTTAGCGCGATGCATTGGTGCAACCAGAGTGCCTTCCTTAATTTTATTCTTAAGTTGTGCATTAGCTTGTTTAAACTCCTCTTTGTCAAATAAGCGAAATACAACAACAGTTTGATACTCAAGTCCTTTAATTTGTTCAGGCGTAAACACAAGAGGAGTTTGGAAAAGTTTTATTGCTTCGTCTTTAAATTCCTCATAAGTCACCACGACAAGTTCTTTCTGACGTAACTTTAGTAGTTCTTCGGTTGCGGAGTAATTAAGCCACTGTACAAACCCCGTTTCAGTTTGCGAATCAGAGACAGATGAAATCGTTGTAAATTCTTTTTTATCAGCGATACCACCAGTCAAGCTATTTTTGATTTCAATCACTTTATTGGCTAATTTAACAATCGCAGGAGGACAGCGATAAGTAGCACTTAATGGCAAATGTTGCGCTTTATAATGACGTTCACTCAACATTTGCAGCAAATAATCGCGTTTGGCTTGCTCATCTTCCAGACTTTGATGCGTATCCATGCATGCAGCCAATTGGCATTCTTTGGCCAAGTCGCGTAAATTTTTCAGCTGATAATGGGATAAATCCTGGGCTTCATCGACAACAATAAGTGAATAAGCAGGGTTCATTTGCAATGGATAAAGTGCAGGATCAAGACGTTTTGTTTCTTTAAGATGGAGTAAATAGGCTTTTGCTATTTCTAACATCCATTGCTTTTCATTTGCACCATAAATCAATGATTGACGCTCACCGAGCTTTAAGTAGTCTTCAGGTGTATAAGCTGTAAGAATTCGTAATTCCCGATAGAGGAGAGGAGCTTGTTTTAAGAAAACCTCATAACCTGTAATCGTTTTTTTACGATGTTTTTGTTTAGCATTGTATTGCTTAAACCACGTTTGAAAATACGGCTCCCCAACTGTTTCTTGCGCTACATTTAATTTATTTAAAAGCTCTATATAGGTACAAAATTGTACTGAATTAGGTGGTAAATTTTGAGCAGCAGGTAATTCTTTCCAAGCTGTTTCGAGTAGCTTTTTTAAAGGCTCAGATTGGGTAACATACAAAATAGGAGCATCATTATGGGCTTGCTGACTAACTGCCTGCTCTAAAAGTGAAAGGGCAACACAGGATTTTCCTGAACCAGGTGGACCACTAATCACAGCCGGAAGCGTTGCGCCTCTCGCGATTTGTTGCTCATCATTGAACTCAATATACATTTGGTGGTAGTAGTTAATGGGGGCAAACTGCAATGAGGGAGCCAACTCTGGCGCCTCTTGAGTAAGCAATGGAACTTTATTGATAGCAATAAAATTACTGTGATCGATTTGCTGGACAATTCCGTCGGCATTTTTTTTCAGATAATTTTTTAATACGGAAGGATTAAAAAAGGAACATTTTCTGTAATCATGGTTTAATACCACGTCCAACAAAAGCAGGTAGGATTTTCCCTCTTTCTCAAATGTAGTAAATATTAAACGATCGCTTTTATTTACACGGACACTGTAAACACGGTGGCCATCAAGCTGTTTTAAATCCAAATCAGCGGCTTTGTAATTACCTTGAGCCAGCTTACTAATTGTTGCCTGATAGGGCGCAAATAATTCAGCATCTCCTACAATACCTTGCCAGTAATAGACCTTAACTTTACCCATAGTATCTAAATTGCCTAATTTTTAATCTGAGTAATAATAACTCAATAAGGGCAAAAAATGGATGTGCATATTTACCCATATAGTTTAAATTCGAGGTTCATAAAAAAATCAAATTGAGTTCGGCATGTTTTTTACATCTGTATAAGGCTCGCAATAGACGCGATTCCAATTTTTGTTTCCAAGCCGTTTCGCCTTAGTTCTACAGGTTTTGCATGGAAACTAAGGGGGGAGGTAATCAACTGTACCGTTATTTATCCAAGTTATGCCAATTCAATAGAATGTCTGTTATTATTCGGCGCAAAAATTATCTGATTTTTGATCATTCTGAAGCAGATTATAATATTGAGGTGCATCAGAATCTCCGTGGTCCATTAATTCAGATTAAGGTTGATTTCTATTGGGGGCATTATTGTGTTTGTAATCACTGGTGGCGGCAGTGGAATTGGGCGTGCATTGGCACAACATCTAGCCACGCAGAAAAAAGAAGTGTTAATTATCGGAAGACGGGAGAAAGCGCTGGCGAAGACAGCTTCTTTTTCCCCCCTTATTTCTTCTCTTGCTGCCGATGTGTCAACCAAAGAAGGCAGAGAGCAAATTGCATCACAGTTGCAGTCTAAGAAACCTATCGATGGATTAATTCATAATGCGGGTATAATCGAACCTATCACTCCTATTGCTGATATTGATGAATCATCATGGCGGCAGACATTAGCAACCAATCTTGAGGCGCCTTTATTTTTAACCCAACTGCTGTTACCCCAATTAAAAAAAGGACGTGTTCTTAATATAGGTTCCGGCGCGGCTTATTTTCCAGTAACAGGATGGGCAGCCTATTGTGTCTCAAAAGCGGCCTTATCCATGTTAACCCGCTGCTGGCAATTGGAAAATCATGAGACAGCGTTTGCTTCAGTGATGCCAGGAATCATTGATACCGATATGCAGGCTTTAATTCGTCAGGCGCAATTTATGGATGAAGAAAAACTGCATTTTTTTCATACCTTAAAAGCCGAGAAACGTTTATTAACCACGGAAACTGTTGCTCTTTTTCTAAGTTGGTTGCTTCTTAAGGTAAGTCGAGATGAATTTATTGCCAGGGAATGGGACATTTATGATAAAAGTCACCACCAGTTTTGGCTTATCCCCTCTCATGAAGTGCCTGAGTGGGAGAGCTAATGATCGACTGTGAGCGCTTATTACTCAATGCAACAACGATTAATGCTGCCGGTGAGGAATGTCAGCATCAGGCCATTGCTATTTCAAATGAGCATATCGTTTGGTGCGGTGATATGGCGAATCTTCCAACTGACTATAAACAACATGCCATAGCGATCCATGAGTGTGATGGTCAATTGGTGACACCTGGCCTTATCGATTGCCATACCCATTTGGTTTATGCAGGAAACCGTGCTAATGAATTTAAACAGCGGTTACTAGGAAAAACCTATGCGGAAATTGCAAAAGCAGGTGGGGGTATTTTATCCACCGTTCGACTCACAAGAGCAGTGTCTGAAGACGAGCTATTCGAACAATCGTTGCCAAGAATGTTAGCCATGCGGGCCGAGGGTGTTACTACGGTTGAAATTAAATCAGGTTATGGTCTTGATTTAAAAAATGAGATAAAAATGCTTCGTGTTGCCAGACAACTAGGTGCAATGAGCGGCATTCGCGTGAGAACCACATTTTTAGGCGCTCATGCAGTACCACCGGAATTTAATAATGCGCAAGGCTATACGGATTTTTTATGCTCTGACATGCTACCGGCAGTAGCAGAGGCAGGTTTGGCCGATGCAGTTGATGTTTTTTGTGAGTCAATTGGTTTTAATCTGGCGCAAACAGAGCAGCTTTTTATAAGAGCAAGAGCCCTTGGATTACCTGTTAAATGTCATGCGGAACAATTATCAAATCTGGGTGCGAGCAAATTGGCTGCTGAGTTTGGTGCCTTGTCTTGTGATCATCTGGAATATTTGGATAATGCAGGGATTGTTGCGATGGCTCATAGCGGTACTGTCGCTGTATTATTGCCAGGAGCCTATTATTTTCTGCGAGAAAAGAGAAAACCTCCAGTGGATAATTTGCGTAAGATGAACATTGGTATGGCTATCGCTACCGACTCAAATCCTGGTTCATCACCAACCACCTCATTAACACTGATGCTCAATATGGCCTGTCAATTGTTTGGCCTAACTGTTGCTGAAGCCTTGGCAGGTGTAACGTCTCATGCAGCCAAAGCACTTGGTTTGGAGCAAGAAACAGGTTCAATTGCGGTAGGATTAAAGGCGGACTTGATACGCTGGTCAACCAATCAAAGTGCAGTTCTTTGTTACCATTTTGGTTACCCATTGGAACATAGCACCATGATCGCTGGAAACTGGTTAAGCATTTAATATGAGGAGTAGAATCATGCAAAAATGGCTGAGTGGATTAATAGCATTGATTATTTTCGCAGTAAATCCGGTTTGGGCTGAATCGCCAACAACAGTAACCATAAAAAAAGAAACCCCCACGTTTGATTTAGATATTAAATATCCACAAGGGTTTGCCAATAGAAATATTGATAAAGTGATAAAGGCTTTTATTGACGAAACGCAGCAAGCAGATTCTAATCCAGACGCGAGTACAGCAAGTACTTCAGGAAAAAACAGCCTCTATATTGACTACAAGCTTCCATTTCAGAATGAAAAAGCAGTGAGTTTATTATTTACAGTGTCCGTTTATAGTGGCGGTGCTCACCCCAATAATACCGTAAAAACGTTTAATTTTATCGAGGGGCAAGAGATTACATTAGCGGACGTGTTTAAACCGGAAAGTCCTTATTTGTCTCAAATTGCCAAAGTGAGTCGTGCTGCTATTCTTGAGAAAAAACTCTCTGATGAAAAATGGGTAATTACCGGAACAGAGCCAACTGCCGACAATTATCGCAACTGGAATTTTACGAAAGATGGAATAGCCATTGTTTTTGATACTTATCAGGTAGCAGCGTATGTTTACGGACCACAAACCGTGGAAATTCCTCGATCAAAACTTGCAAATTGGTTACGCCCGGAAATAGCCAAAGTACTATGGGGTACTCAATGAATAAATCTGCTCCGTTTATAACAGCGGATAAAAAAGTCGGAGAATTAACATTTCGTGTAGTAGTCCTTGCTATTATTCTTACCGTATTATTGGCATTATCGAATGCTTATCTGGCATTGAAATTAGGCATTTTAACCTCGGCGTCGATTCCTGCTGCCATTATTTCAATGGGGATTCTACGATTTTTTAAAGACGCTACAATTCTGGAAAATAATGCAGTGCAAACGGCTGCCTCTGCGGGCGAGGCAGTTGCAGGTGGAATTGTTTATACCATTCCGGCCTTAATTATTATTCAATATTGGAATGGATTTGATTACCTTACCAATTTTTTAATTGCGGCAACGGGTGGAATATTGGGAGTTTTGTTTTCTATCCCCTTGCGTCGGGTTCTGGTTAATGAGCCTGTTCTTAAGTTTCCTGAGGGGCGAGCTATTGCGGAGGTACTGAAATCTTCTGCTGAAAAAGCTGGCATTCACGATATTTTTTTAGGCGGTGCAGTTGGTGGTTTTCTTGAACTTTTACAAACAGGATTTAAAGTAATTGCCAACAATTGGAGTTATTGGTTTGTCGCAAGGCGCTCGTTGTTTGGTTTTGGTGCAGGATTTTCAGCAACAATGATAGGTGCTGGTTATTTAGTAGGCCATGAAATGGCGCTCAGTATCTTTTTAGGCGCCATCATTTCCTGGTTAATAGCCATGCCTGTTGTAAGCCAATTTTATCCTCAATTCTTAGAGCAATACTCTGCTGATCAAGCTGCCGGATTTTTGTGGAATAGCGAGATGAGGTATTTAGGAATAGGTGCAATGCTTTTTGCAGGAACCTGGACATTTTTAAAATTAATAAAACCTCTGATAAAAAGCATGCAAGTATCATTCCGTGCTTTCATGACTAAAAGCCATTCAGAGGCTCAGTTACCGCGCACTGATAAAGATATCCCTATGCCATTTATTATTATTGGAATATTTATTATGGCAGCTATATTATTTTTATTTTTTCAGTTTATTTTTCCTTTGGAAGAAGTTGGTCTTGATGGCGATTTTAGTCCAAGCATCATATTTGGTGCTGTTCTTTATATTTTAATCATAGGCTCTTTGTTTTCGGTGATTACCGCTTATTTTTCAGGCATGGTAGGTGTTACTGCAAGCCCCGGTAGTTCTGTTGTTATTGCTGGGATGCTATTTGCCGCCTGGATATTATTAACGGTGATGAATCATTTGTTCTCATCGCCGCTAACCAATGAACAAATTAGAGCAGCTGAAGCAATTACTATTATTATTGGTTCAGTGGTGACTGGAATTGCAGCAATTGCTAACGATAATACCCAGGATTTAAAAGTAGGACAGTTAGTTGGTGCGACTCCCTGGAAACAACAAGTTATGCTGTTACTGGGAGTAGTTATTTCTTCACTGGTCATTCCTCCTGTGATGCAACTTTTGTTTGATGTCTATGGAATAGCAGGCGTTATGCCTCATGAAGGTATGGACCCAGGTCAAACCTTACCAGCTCCTACAGCTGCATTAATGGCTGCAATCACAGAAGCGGTTTTTCGTAACACACTTCCCTGGACAATGATGTTTGTTGGTGCAGGTATTATCTTATTAATAATTATTTTGAATCGTGTATTACAATTGGCCCGTTTTATAAGATTATCTATTTTGGGCGTAGCTATTGGGATGTATTTACCCTTGGCATCCTCATTTCCATTATTTCTAGGTGGCATGATAGCAATGGTTGTGCAATGGCGTTTGAACAAGCGAGCTTTAGCTGAAGAAGAAAAGCATTATCGAAGGCAAAAGGGGGTATTAATTGCCTGCGGCCTTGTTGCTGGCTCGGCGTTGGTTGATGTACTATTGGCAATTCCTTTTTCTATTTTTCACACGCCCGATGCTTTGACTCTTGTTGGTCGAGATTGGAATAACTATGGCAGTATACTGGGAGTATTATCTACATTACTGCTTGCCGGGTGGATTGGACATCGCGTATGTGGTAAGGTTTAAAAGGATCACTGATGATTATCTATGAAGTGAATTTGGAGATTGAGGTTGCTATTTTTGATGCATACATGCACTGGCTAAGACCTCATATCAAGGATTTACTGACAATAGAGGGGTTTATCAAGGCTGATTTATTAGTTGATATGGATAGCAAAGACAAAGGAATTAGAAAAATTATCGTTGCTTACTATATCAAAAATTATGAAGCCTACAGTAACTATCTAATTAATCATGCAACTCAAATGCGTGAAGAGGCTCTCAAACGTTTTAATGGGCAATTTAATGCTTCCCGACGTGTACTAAAGTTGGAAGACACGTATTCTCTGTGATAGAGACTTCTAATATTGAATTTGCTAAAACCCCGTCTGTATAGTCGTTAGTCAAATATAACCTGATTTTAAAGGTTTTTCACTAAACCGTGTAAGATTGTCGCTTGCATGGTGATTTTTTATTGTTTTAGGAGTTTGACCTACTAAGGAGAGAATCAATGTTAGAGAAGAATACCAAGTCCACTATAAAAATTTTTTCCTTCACCACGCTATGTTTTTTCTTACAAGCGCAAATTGCCTACAGCGCGACGCAGCTTGGCCAGGGAATCTATTATGATGAACAACAAATTGCAAAACTTGCTCAAAAATATCCTGGACGCGTTTCAAAGGATGCAGGCTACCCGCTGATTGATAATTACTCCACTTTAAAATCAGTCTTTCGTGGAAGTCAATTTGGCCTTAGCAATAAGCCTGTAACCACAGGGCTCTGGTGGACACCTCTGCTAGCTGTTGATAAGCCAGCCTCTCAAATACAAGATAGGGATTATCTTTCGCCGCTATTACTGATTCCAAATCCACTGACTGTGCGATTAACTGAGCAAGGTATTTCTCTTGGGATCCCTTTACAAAGTGCCAAAGTTGATAATGTGCATGTGGACAGAGGTTACGATAATACACTCGATGTCACTGTTACAACGGGTGATTTAGGCGGAACAGCGCCACTCGTTGCTGATTATTCGGATTGGATGGTAAAAGCAGAATGGGCTCGCAATAATATCCCCTTGCTTGCTGCCAGTATTATAGAAGGCTCCCCCTTTGTTTTTCTTGAAAGAAAAAATAATCAAACGGCCTCCTATCTGCAGTTCAATAATTCACAAGAGGCAAAATTGTTAAGTCAGAGCGCAGGCTTAAGCGTATTCAAA